>CAYTQA010000248.1:0-4922 GCA_964439495.1 uncultured Terriglobales bacterium
AGCCCAAGTTTACTCGTCCTCGAACAGGAGCCGTTGTTGTTATGAAATCAAGCGCAAGTCGAGTCTGCGCGCAGCGCGGATGAGGATGAGTCGAAGGATCTATGTATTTAGAGAAAACGCATTACATCCAATGACGGCGGAAGATTTGGTTTCCGGAGTCGAATGAAAATGCATAGATCCTTCGACTGCGCGCAATCCCGCTGAGCGGGATCGCACTCCGCTCGGATGACATAGTGGCGAGGGTTGGCGCATGTAAGATGACACAGCGACGAGCTTGGCATGCACTGGGAATGAGGTGGATGGTGCGGCGCACCGATTGCCGGTGCGCCTTCTTCTTTGCGATTCGATGGGGGCCCTCACTCCGGGTGAATCAACATCACATCGAGAAAACGTGGACCATGTACGCCCTTGATGCGTGTCATCTCAATGTCCGCTGTGGCGGACGGGCCTGAGATGAAAGTGGTAGCCAGCCGCGCGCTTGAGGAAAGCGCCGCGAATGCCTGCGGCACGGTTTGGACCACCTGTTCGGCGCGCAGGAGACACAGGTGGTAGTCGGGGACCAGCGTGACCGCGCGCCGGCCCTGGCCGGGAGCGTTCTGCAGAACAATGGTGCCGGTGACCGCGATGGCAATGGTGGCGGTGGTCAGCACACCATCATAACCATCCAGCTCGGATGCCGAGAGGCCGGCGCCGGAGTCGAAATCAAAGCCTTCCGGAAGCCACTGCGATGCCATTCCGTCAGGCACAAGGAGCCGCTTGCAGCCCCTTTCCCGCAACCTGCTCTCAATCGCGCTTTTTACCCGGGCGGACTCCACACGGAAGACCGATGCGTTGTATTCGCGCAGGCGGTCTTCAAACAGTTCCAGCACCGCGTCCGATCCCAGATCCGATTGGCGGTGATAATCGCGCGCGATGGAATTCCATCCTGCCGCCGCATCGCCGTCTGCGCCGGCCTTTGCCGCTCGTATGCGAGCGAGGACCTCGGTCCGCGCGTCAGTGTTTGAGGTCATTGCCATCTCCTCGATTGCGCTGGCGTTTTTGCCACCACTCCCGGAAGGATTCGCGGGGCAGCGGTCGCAGATCGCGTACCTGCGTCCAGCCTGCCAGCAGGCCGGGCAGGTGATCGATCCAGCCGTCGCGATTGGTAAAAAGCCGTTGCCCGATGCGCGCGAAACGCATGGCGGCGGCGAAGCGGCGGCCACTGCGAAAAATGCCGGCCATGGTCCGCATGGCCAGGTTCTCGAGTTCTATTTTGCCGCCGGTCCGCTCCTGCTTCTGGCGCACGATGCGGCCGCGCAGGTGGACCAGGACCTCCGGGATATTGATCTTCACCGGACATACTTCATAACACGCGCCGCAAAGCGAAGAGGCATAGGGCAGCGATTGCGCGTGCTGCAGGTTCATCAGTTGCGGAGTGAGGATGGCGCCAATCGGCCCGCCGTAGACTGAGCCGTAAGCGTGGCCGCCGGTCTGCCGGTAGACAGGGCACGCATTCTGGCAGGCCCCACAGCGGATGCAATGCAGCGTCTGCCGCGACTCTTCGTCGGCCAGTATGCCGGTGCGTCCATTATCCAGCAGCACGACATGAAATTCCCGCGGCCCATCGTTCGCATCCACGCCGGTCCAGATGGAGTTATAAGGGTTCATGCGCTCGCCGGTCGCCGAACGCGGCAATAGCTGGAGGAAAACTTCCAGGTCCTGATACTGGGGAATGACTTTATCGATTCCCGCGATGCTGATGAGCGTCTCGGGAAGGGTCAGGCACATGCGCCCGTTCCCTTCGGACTCGACGATACACACGCCGCCGGTTTCGGCGATCAGGAAGTTGGCCCCGCTGATCCCGGTTTTGATCCTCAAAAATTTTTCCCGCAGGAAGCGCCGCGCCGCCTCCGCCAGGTCTTCCGGACGGTCTCCCAGCTCGGGCAATTGCATGGCGCGCGCGAACAGCTCCCGCACCTGATGCCGGTTTTTATGCAGCGCCGGCACGACAATATGGGAGGGGCGGTCGTGCCCAAGCTGAATGATGAGTTCGGCAAGATCGGTTTCATAGGCGCGGATGGACGCATTCTCCAGCGCCTCGTTCAGCCGGATCTCCTCCGAAGTCATGCTCTTGACCTTGATCACCTCACTGCTGTTGCTGGAGCGGACCAACTCCACCACGATCCCGCGCGCCTCTTCGGCATTGCGCGCCCAGTGCACCCGTCCCCCCGCCTGCTCGCAATTGCGGACAAACTGCTCCAGGTAATAATCGAGATGGCGCATCGTATGCTGCCGGATGTTCTTGCCTGCCTCACGCAGCTCTTGCCAGTCTGCCAGCTCTTCAACAACCTTCTTTCTTTTTCCCTGGATCACATCGGTGGCGTGCCGCAGGTTTTTGCGCAGTTGCGGGTCGTTCAGCAGCGGCCTGGCGGCGGTGGGAAAATCCGGAGCGGTGGTGATAACAGGAAGATCGCCCGGTCTCATTGCGCGTCCTCTTCCCCGGAGGCGAGGATTTCCGCGATGTGGGCGGTGCGCACGGAGGCGCGCTGGCGATGCAGTGATCCGAAGATGTGCATCAGGCAGGAGTTGTCGCAGGCGGTGCAGACCTCCGCGCCGCTGTCCAGGATGGCGCGCACCTTCTCCGCCAGCATGGCGCTCGAGACCCCAGCGTTTTTTACCGCGAAGGTACCGCCAAAGCCGCAGCACTGTTCGATGCCCTCCAGCGAAAGCAGCGTGAGGCCGCGCACCTTCTTCAGCAGCGCCAAAGGCTTTTCGCCCAGGCCGAGATTTCGCAGCCCATGGCAGCTTGCGTGGTAAGTGACACGACGTGGATAGTATGCTCCCACATCCTCCACTCCCAGCTTCGAGACCAGCAACTCCGAAAATTCGAAGACACGCGGCAGCAGCGCCTCAACCTCGCTGACCAACGCAGGATCGTTCGCTTCCCGGGCGAGCTTCGGATAGTGCTCCCGAATCATGGCGACGCAGGAAGAGGAAGGGACGCAAACGGCTTCCGCACCACGAAATATCTCGACGAAACGGCGGCACAACGGCAGCGCCTCGCGCTGATAACCGGTGTTGTAATGCATCTGCCCGCAACAGGTTTGCTCGAAAGGAAATTCGACGGTATGCCCAAGTCTTTCGAGCACCCGCACCACGGCCCTGCCGGTTTCAGGAAACAGGGCATCGTTGTAACACGCGATGAAGAGCGATATTCGCAGAGTGAAATCCCGGTGGATGAGTTATTCCGCCCGTAGTATTTCAATTCGAGGCTTATTTTGCAAAATGCGGAGCAGGCCAGACCTGATCGGCTGGGCCAGTTCCCGCCGCGCAGCGTTTCGCGGCCACCATACTCAGCACAAACCGCATTTCATCCGCTGACCGCCGTGCGCTGTCGCGAGCCCCAGAAGGAATACATCGCGATGATGACGTATGCCAGCAATGGGACGGAATACGCCAGGGCCAGGCTGTGGCTCTTCTCCGAGATGAAGCCCATCAGCGGCGTGAGCACCGCGCCGCCGATAATCGCCATCACCAGCAGCGAGCCGCCCAGCTTGGTATTTGCCCCCAGCCCCTTCAGCCCGAGTGCAAAGATAGTGGGAAACATCAGGGACATAAAAAAGCTGGTCAGAAACACACACCACAGGCCCATCCAGCCAGGGGTGAGCACCGCAATCGCGATCAGAATGATATTGACGATACAATAGGCGCCCATCAGCCTGTTCGGAGGGACAAAGCGCATCAGCCAGGCGGAGGCAAAGCGGCCCACGCCAAAAGCAGCCAGCGTGCCCGTAAGAAAATAGCCGGCGACCTTTTCAGTTTGATGGGCATATTCCTGGACGTAAGAAATGAAGTAGCTCCAGGTCCCCACCTGCGCCCCAACATAGAAAAACTGCGCGACCACCGCGAAGAGAAAATGCGGATAGCGCAGAAGGTCGGCCAGATGTCCATGATCTCCGGCTTCATTTTCGTGCTCACTGTGGATGGAGGGAAATTTCGTGCGCCAGATGAGCACCGCCCAGAGCAGGGCAATCGTGCCGATGACCAGATAAGGCTTCACCACGCGCAGCGTTTCGGAGCGCAGATAGGCTTCATAGGTATGGCGCGCCTGTCGCAGCGCGACCTCCTGCGGCGTCAGCTCGATCCCGGAAAAAATAAAGACGGTGCCGATCAATACCCCGGTAATCGAGCCGATGGGATTGAAGGCCTGGGCAAAATTCAAGCGGCGTTCCGAACTGTCCGGGTCGCCCAACTGGGCAATGAAGGGATTAGAGGCGGTCTCGAGGAACGACAGGCCGCTGGCGATTACAAATAGCGCGAAGAGAAAGAAGCCATAGCTGTCAACAAGAGCGGCCGGCCAGAACAGAAACGCGCCCGCTCCAAAGAGGACGAGGCCGATGATGAAACCCGCTTTATACCCGGCGCGGCGCATGAGAAACGCGGCGGGCATGGCCAGCAGAAAATATCCCATGTAGAAAGCGGATTGCACCAGCCCAGCCTGGAAGCGGGTGATGGCAAACGAGGTCATGAAATGACGGATCAGGACGTCATTGAGATTGTTGGGAATGCCCCAGAGAAAAAACAGGACAGTGACAAGAATGAAGGGAACGAGATGTCCCGCCGGGAACAGCCGGGCCGCCGCGCGGTGGTCGGTATGGGACGGGCCACCCTGTTCCCTGCCGGACAATGTTACGGGTCCTTCTGCTTTGGGATTCATGCATCCTCTCTCGCCTGCAAGCGATTCAATCCAGGCTGACCATGATCTTTGTAAAACGCTGCGGCGCCTCGCTCCACTGCCGGAGAATGCCCGGCGCCTGCTCCAGGGAACCAATGGTCCCCACTGCCTGCTCCACCGGAAACGCGCCGCTCTCCAGCAGCTTGATTACGCGAGCAAAATCCGCGGGTAGCGCGTTTCGAGAGCCCAGAATGTCCAGTTCCTTCTG
>CAYTQA010000249.1:0-4907 GCA_964439495.1 uncultured Terriglobales bacterium
TGACAAAAAGGATACTATAGGCATATTTGCTTCTATATTGAAATCAGGCATAATGACCAGGGAAGAGGCCGTGGAAATGACGGAACCGGAGAAGCATGCAAACAACGGTTGTCCGCTGATCGCATTCAGCCAGGCGGCGGGCGGCAAATACAAAATGAGGATCCTTTGGGAGCTGAAGGAAGGTCCCCGGCGCTATGGCGAACTGCGCCGGTCCGCGATTGTGGCGGCGCAGGGGACGCCAGTCACGCCACGCGTCCTGAGCCGCGAGCTCAAGGAGCTGCATGCGCGTGGGCTGATCAATCGCAAGCAATATCCCGTCGTCCCTCCCAAGGTGGAATATAGCCTGACGAAACTCGGCAAGAGCATCATTCCGGTGATCAGGCAGATCGTGAAATGGGGGCTGGCCGGAGCACAGCGGATGGCCCCGGAGCAGACGCTCTCCGCGTAGACCACGTATTGAGCTTCGCTCTCCTTCGTTCAGAAAAACAAACGTCCAGAAAAATAAAGGGACGCCAAAACGGCGTCCCCTGTTGTTGCACTTCTGCTTCCATCGAAACAAAATGTCATTGTCCGATGGGTAGCGCTCCGGTGCTGCCGCACTGTCCGCTGCCCGTTCCCTTTGGCAGGGCGAAGGGCCCGGTCTGCACGCTGCAGAGGAAGGTGAATTCCTTGTCTGGAATCGCGAAGCCGGTATAGCTCGAGCCAAAAAGCGCATAGCTGTCTTCGGTGTTGGCCGACCAATAGGTGAAGTGCAGATTATGGACGGCGATCCCGGAGTTATTGTTCGCATCCAGCGCCTGCGAGCTCTGGATAAAGTTAATGATGTCAGTGAACCACTGCCCCTGCGAGCCGTTGCCGCTGGTGTACAGGTCAGAGGAGCTGTTGCCGGTCCCGAACTCGCCCACCCACACAGGCGCGGAGGTATAAGCGGTTGCGCCGGTGTTCGACCACGGATACGACGAGTGCCCAGGCCATGTGGGATTCACCTGCCCGATGTTGATGTAGGCCCAATGCGTCGTCCAGAAATCAGCCAGTGAGGATGACGAGCAGCCGGTGTGGTAGCAGGTGGAACTGTTGAACCAGCTTTGCTGATACTCCGATGGACCGTAATCGTGCGCGGAGTACACAATTTCATTACTTACGGCGGCCCCCAGCGAACTGGCGCTGCCTCCGGCATTGAGCACCACTGGCGCGCCGGAATTCGAAGCATTCCCATTCACGCCCAGCAGTTCCTCGCCCCAGAAGGTGAAGTCGTACGGCCCCGCGGACTGCGTACCGCTCGCCGTGGGATACTGCGAAATGCCCTCCACAAAGATGATGGGATACGCCCAGGCTTTGGCGGCAGCGTCCCCAAAAACGGAGTCGCCGGCGCGCTCCGCGGCCAGCCGCCAGTCATGGCAGGAACCGCTGGCAACGCAGGAGGGCGCAAACGGATTGGGGTTCGGGTTGGCGGAAGGATCGATTCCGTCGCCGCTACCCCAGGTGGACCCGCCCAGATAATTGCAGCCCGTATGGGTGCAGACGGTGTGGGGCTCGTTGCGCAGGTCGAAGCCAATTACGATCGGGAATCCGTCCGAGGCCAGCCAGTTCACCGTGATGGTATCGGTCGAACCCTGCGTCTGCTGCACGCCATGGAGCCATGCCTGTATGTTGCGCCAGTCGGCGATCCACGAGCTCTCAGGAAAATTCGAGCTGCCGCTTGAGTAATACCACAGCCCATTCGCTTCGGCGGAATTGCCCGCTTCGGAGCGATGGTTGTCCAGGATCACATGCAGCCCGATCGAGCCTGCGTAGTTGACGATCAGCGCAAGGATGTCGCGGCTGTGCTTGCCTTTGCAGTTCGGGCAGGCGCTGATGGTGTTTGCACCGGGCGTGGGATCGGTCTCCCACATGTAATTCGAGAACGGGATGCGGACGGTATTGAAGCCATCGGACTTCATCTCGTTCAGGATGTAGGTGTAGTTCTGGGCGTACATGCCGTGCGCGACATAGCTGGTGGTCTCAAAGCCATACCAGTTCAGTCCAGAAATTACAAAGGTGCCGCCCGCCGGCGTGAGGATGTCATTGCCGGAAGTGTGCCAGCCCTGGGCATACGTGAGAGTGGAGCAGCATGCCGCAAGCGCAAGCGCCGCGAGCAGACGGAAAGATTGTCGAACCATTGGGTCCTCCTGAGGAGTTGGGGATTTAAAGCCGGTATGTAAGATAGGAAGCCCGGACGCCGTGAATGAAGGCAGGGGAACATTGTCAGAAAGCCCTCGCCAGAGACTCCCGCGAGGGCCCCGCAAGCATAGGACGAAAGCCTGGGAGCGTCAATACATCAAATCGGATTTTTTACAAGGTGAAATGCGCAGAATTGCATTTCGAGAGTTTTTGTCCTCTGATCCAAATTTATTTTTTGGCATTTTTCGAGGCCGAAGATGGCCTCAAGCGCGCCGCCATGATTACTTCTTAGTTAATAGATGATAGCCGCATGTCTTCTGCACTTTGGCCTGAACTATTAGTACTTAAGTACTATAAATCCAGCAATGAAATCCGCCTTGCGGAGCTGTGTACTCAATAGTTAATAGGGACATTTTTACCTTGACAGCATTGTCAGTCATGCATATTGTTCCGCCTCATTGAGAGTTGCTGCTACTCCTGACTGGAGGGAATGATTCTTCATGCGGGAGAAAGGACCTTCCCCCAATGAAAAAGTTCACGCGCGTTCTTCTCGGTCTTTCATTCACCATCGCTTTGCTTCCGTTCGCAAGCGCGCAGACTGCGCCACCAGATCCAAACACGCAGCAACTACTGGCAAATGCTGCCATGGCATTCTCGGGCGGAAAGCCGGTTGCCGGCATTGCGCTGACCGGCAAAGCAAGATGGCATTATGGCTCGGACCAACAGAGCGGAAGTGTCGAGCTGCAGGCCAATGCAAACGGCTCAGGCCAGGTCACATTGCGTTTGGACCGCGGTACCCGCGTCGAAACGCAGGGCGCATACGCCGATGGGCCAGACTGCTCTTGGACCGATTTCAATGGCCAGCAGCATGAAGGCGCGCTGCACAATGCCTACTGAGCGCCTTATGGTTCCTGCCGCAAATCACCATACAGCCCGGAATCGGGAATACCGATCTGGTACAGGTCGCGGAAGGATCGCAACTCAGCCAAAGAAGATCGCCCAAGACGAAATCGACGCGGGGCCTTGTGTTCGTGGAGAGGGTAAGCACAACTCACCTGCAATTTGGTGCTCAGACTGCGTTGCCTCTCTCGCTGCGCTACAACGCGCATCCAGAATACGATGAGAACATCGATATCCCCACGGAAATTCGCTATTCGAATTACCGCCAGACTGATGGCGTGACGCTCCCCTTCAAAATCCAGAAATTCATCAATAACGCTCTGGTCCTGGAACTGGACATTGAAAGCGCCACAGTGACCTTTGAATCGCCCACTCCGTTGCTCGCACAACAACCGTAAGCCCTGGATAGCGGAAAAGGATCTCTCTATGAAGACATATATTCATTCACATTTTTATGTTGTCGTTCTGGTTTTATTTGTCTGCTCTCTTGTGTCGGTTGCTCAGGTCGCAACTGGAACGCCGCCCTTTGGCAGTTTCACGGGAGGCCCGGATGTGATCAATCTTGGCAACCTGAATGCGCATCTCGCCATACCAGTCATCAATAAGCCAGGGCGGGGACTGCCTTTTAATTACACTCTGAGCTACGATAGCTCGGTGTGGTCTCCGGTTGGCGCTTCCGGAAGCCAGAATTGGCAGCCGGCAACGAACTGGGGATGGAGAGGGCAAACCGAGGCTGAAACGGGATATCTTTCGTTTTATAGTTCTAGCGCGCGATGCCCGAACACCACGATCAGTCAAGGATTGTTTTACTTCCAATATCGCTTTTTCTCATATCACGATACCTTTGGGATCGCCCATCCATTTACTGGCTCCGCTTACGATTATACTGAATGTCCGAGCGGTAGTTCGTCGGCCCTGAATGCAACAAGCTCTGACGGTTCCGGATACCAACTGTCATATGACCCCGTAGCCGGAACTCAAAGTCTGACAACCCGCTCCGGAGAGTCGTTGAATGTGCCGGACAATAGCACTGCCGGGGCTGGCACGGTCACCGATAGGAATGGCAATCAGGTCAGCACTACAGGGAATGGCATTTTCACCGATACACTGGGAATGACGGCCTTGACCATCACCGGGGGCGCTCCCAATCCGCTGGTGTTTACGTATACGAGCACTGTTGGACCGGCGGCAGTGACAATGAATTATTCTTCGGTTACGGTACAAACCAATTTTAGCTGTTCCGGTATTGCGAACTATGGTCCCACTACCGTTTCCCTGGTTAGCAGCATCAAGTTGCCGGACAACAGCACGTATTCGTTTACCTATGAGCCCACGCCAGGATACCCGGGATCGTACACTGGGCGTGTGCAGACAATCACTCTGCCTACTGGCGGAACAATCACGTACAGCTATACGGGCGCCAATAATGGAATTAATTGCACCGATGGAAGCACATTAGGCCTGACCCGGCAAACGTCAGACGGGACGACCACGTATTCCCGCTCGGGGTCCGGTACAGCTTGGACAACCGTTGTCACCGATGCCGCTACCCCTGGGAACCAGACGCAGATCAGCTTCCAAACAGCGGGGTTATCGGGATCGCCACAGAACTTCTATGAGACGCAGCGCAAGAGCTATCAGGGGAGCACTACCGGCACTTTGCTGGCCAGAAGCGATCGCTGCTATAACGGCGCGTCCTACAGTGCCACTTCGGATTGTACCGGCACGGCCATTACTCTGCCAATTAGCGAAATAAGAAGCTATGCCACGCTCGGGAGCGTGACGAACCTTACCTGACCTTCCCCCTGTAAACCGCACACCGCTGAATATGATTTCATAGTCACGCA
>CAYTQA010000250.1:0-4905 GCA_964439495.1 uncultured Terriglobales bacterium
TACGACCCGTTCAAAGTCGTTTTCGATCCCGGTACGGACAAGGTCGAGAAGCGGCGTCTCGGCCCGGTCCCCACCCACGGCAGGGACACCGGAAGATTTGTAATAACCACTCGTCAGCCACGCATAAACAGTATGGCTGAAGGATTTCAGTTTATCGGAGTTTGAAGGATCGGTCAATTTTTCTCTCCGTAAACTCGAGGCTTCTTTGCCGTTTTCCATCAGCGCGTCCCATTCGGCAAAGGCCTGGGGTGTGGACACCGCGATTTGCGGGGTGACGATCACGCAATGAAGCTCCGGCAAATCCTCCAGCGGGAAAACCTGCTCGCCGCGGCCAATTCCCAGGACAGTCCCACCCACCAGAAAGAGCGGCAGGTCGGAGCCTACCTCTTCGCAGATGCGGAGCTGGTCCGCCGCCTCCAATTCCTTCTTCAGCTCGCGCTGCATGGCCAGCAGCGTGGCCACCGCATTGGAGGAGGCCGCGCCCAGCCCACCCTGCACCGGCAGCTTCTTCTCGATGGTAATCACCACCTTGCCGCGCTGCCCGGTGGCACGCATCACGCGATCGGCCACGCGATAGCAGGTGTTGCTCTCGTCGGGTGGGACCCTGGCGTCTTTGCAGCGGACCTCAATCCCGGCGCCCCGGCCAACATCCACCTTCAGCGTGTCAGACAGCGCAATCGTCTGATAGACGGTGCGCAGGTCATGGAAGCCGTCATCGCGCTTTGCGCCGATGGTCAGGCCGATATTGATCTTTCCAAATGAACGAATCCCGGTTGGCATGGAAACCCGATTGTAACAAGCGCAGGCCTTCCAAGCACCCGTTGCCGCCCTCAGGCACCAGATGCGCAAGGACTCACGCCCTACTTCGTTCAACTTCTGCGGCACGGTTGCAACCGGCGCCTTTTACGTGTCTTCCCATCCGGCCCTCCCGCAGCGCATGGAGTGGTCCGCCGCCAAAGCGACGGAAATCTTAAAATCCCAATTTCCCGCCACAATGTTCACCACGTTCACCTTTTCGCACCTGTTTATGGTGCAATAGTTCAGATAGCAGCTCTCGGGCGTCAGATCTCAGGGGCCGAAACCCAACCTTTATTACGCCTTTGCGGCACGGATAAAATCCGTGGCTGTTACGTGGGCTCACCCCAGGCAGTGTGTAAAACGATACGTGTTCCCGCCCCAAACAGGAGATCACTCGTGAGGCGACCGCATGTTAAGCGAGGAGGAGAGCGAAGTAAAGGGAATTAAGGGAGATCTTTTGGGTGTTAGAGCGAGGATGGGAAACGCCCCACTATTCGTCCGATTTGCCGGTGATGTGCTTCAGATCGGAGACCGTGGTCATGACTACGACGACCGCCGAGCCGATCATGCCCACCCCGAACATGACCTCAAGCACCTTGGCGATAAGAGTCAGCAGCATGAAACCTACAATACGCGGAATGAGCGCACAGGGAAAGCCCTGGGAATTCAGAGAGATTATAGGCCCTGTGGCACCGGGTGTTCCACCCTTCTACTCAAAGACGACGCTGAATTTGCCAGCGGGCCGCCCAGGACCACGAATCATCCTTGCCAACCATAGCCGCCCTGCCTTGAAGTATTCTGAACAAAATCAGCCGGAGGACAAAGGATGAAGCGCATTTTAGGAGGAGTAGAGGGCGTGGTGTACGCGTTGCTGCGCATCGTGGCGGGAGCGCTGTTTGCCTGCCATGGCGCTCAGAAGCTTTTTGGGGTGCTCGGGGGCCACTCCATGGTGCATGTGCCGCTTATGCTGGCGGCCGGGATCATCGAGTTTGGCTGCGGAATCCTGATTGCAATGGGCGTGCTCACCAGCCTGCTTGCCCTCATCGCCAGCGGTGAAATGGCCGTCGCTTATTTCACGCAGCATGTTACTCATGGGTTTTGGCCCATCGTCAATCATGGCGAGCTGGCGGTGCTCTATTGCTTTATCTTCCTGTTTGTTGCCGCCAAAGGCACAGGGCGATACGGGATACAGCCGACGTAGAAGCTCTCCTGAAGCTGAGATTCACCACAGAAATCCAGAGGACCACAGCCCAGCGGCTGTCCCACACGACGGTTACGTTCGCCGTCGGTGCAGCACAAAGCCTGACAGGATCAAGCGACCTTGTCCGAGGCGTTTTGCTCAAGCAGCGCATTGCCGGAAAGGGCAAGGAAGTCGTGGGGAAGAAAAATAGAGAAGATGGTCCCTGACTTTCCTGGGACCACGCTGCTGCGCATGCGGATGGAGCCCAGATGCTTGCGGATGATTCCCGCCGTGACCCAGAGGCCCAATCCCGTGCCTTTTTCGCCCTTAGTGGTAAAGAGAGGCTCGAAGATGCGCTTGCGATGTTGGGGAGCGATGCCGCTTCCGGTATCGGCAATCACAACGCCAATCCCCTCCGTATTGGTCTCCCACTCGCGGGCGGCGCGGAGGTGGATGGTAATCCGGCCTCCCTGCGGTGAGGCGTCAATGGCATTGCCGATGAGGTTGACGAAGATCTGCCGCATCTCGCCGGGATAGGCGCGTATCTCCGCCGGACCATCCATGCGCATCCGCACCTCGATTTGCCGCGACTTAAGCCTGCGCTCATGCAGGGAAAGCACCCCCTGAATGATCTCGCGGAGATGGACGGCGACTGGGGCGGGGGACTCGCGATAAAAGCTCAGGGTCTGGCGAGCAATCTCCATCACGCGCGCGGTCTCCGCCTGGGCCAGGGCCACAAAGTTGCGGGCGGTTTCGTCCAAACCATCATGGCTCTGGAGCAGATAGAGCAGGTTTGTGACTGCGGAGAGGGGATTGTTGATCTCATGGGCGATGGTGGCCGCGAGCCGGCCCACGACCGCAAGTTTTTCGGTGGCGACCAGGGCCTCATGGGCGCGTTTCAGCGCGGCGCGCTCCTGAAATTCATGGAGGGCGCGGCGCACGCAGGCAGCAAGCCGGTCAGGATGATGCTTGAGGACGTAATCGGTGGCCCCGCGCTTCATGGTCTCGGTGGCAAGCTCTTCGCCCAGGCTTCCCGAATAAAAGATGAAGGGCTTTTCCGGCGCCAGTTCACGGGCGATTTGAAGCGCCTGCAGGCCGTCAAAGAGAGGCAGGTTGTAGTCGGAGAGGACCAGGTCGTAATCCTGGCCGATTTCCCGCAGGAAGTCTTCCCGTGTCTCCACCACCTTCATTTCGCATTGCAGGCCTTCCCCGATGAGGATTTCGCGCGCCAGTTCGGCATCCAGAAGATTGTCTTCGAGGAATAAAATCCGCAACGGCCGCAGAGTGCTCAGGCCCTTTTCCGGAAAATTCACCAGGCTCACGGTCACTCTACTTTCTCCGGCCCTGTTGCATGGTATTTGCCCATTCCCTTGTATCCGGGGTTGTTCCTGTCATCTTTTCTCCACTAGAATGCGGGCCTGCACACTGCCGGGCGGCGGCTGGTTAATCACCGCCCAGAACAGGCCCATCTCCTTGATTACTTCCACAAAATCAGTAAAATCCACCGGCTTGACCACATAGGCATTCACGCCGAGGCGGTAGCTTTTCACCAGATCCCGCTCTTCCCGGGAGGAGGTCAACATGACGATGGGAACGGTGCGCAGACGGTCGTCGCCCTTGATTTTTTCGAGGACCTCCAGCCCATCCACCTTGGGAAGCTTGAGGTCGAGCAGGACGACGGCGGGATTGCCCTCCGCGCGCAGTTTAAAGATGCCCCGGCGATACAGATAATCGAGCGCCTCTTCGCCGTCACGGGTGACAACCACCTCGTTGGCCAGATGGTTCTCGGCCAGCGCCGCCAGCGTAAGCTCGATATCGTTTAAATTATCATCCACCAGCAGAATGGGCTTCAGGTTCGCCATCTCTGTTCTTTCCCGCTATTCGTCATACAGAAAGTGGCCATTGGCCCGCAGATGCGACCGGCGCCGGCGCTCCGGGCAGGGAGTGCGCGGGCCGGGCCGCCAGGTTGTTTCATGAAACTTTTATAGTTCTCTTCCATGCCGCAAGAATCCGGCGCCTCGACGAAGCTGCGTTTTCCATTCAAAATAAAAGGTAAATCTCTGAATTTGATGCTCTTATCGAGAAAAACTGTTGCTCCCGGGCACCGGATAAGAGTAACGGCTAGGGAAGCCGAATTTCAAGGCATGAGGCCAATAATTCGAGAGTAGCTGCCTTTGTTTTGAACAACTTACATTTGGACGGCCTCGCGGAAACTTTTCAGAGACATAGCTGGCTATAGGGGGTATGATTCCGGACATGCTTATGTCTCGATCCAGGCGGATATGGGAAGCGGTGTTCTGGTTTGTGGTGGGGTTCGTCGTCCACGGTGTGCTGATTTTCTTCCATCACCATCGCTAAGCTGTGGCGGCTAAAATCAGGTCCACCACAGAGACTCAGCGACGCAAGGGAAGAAAAAACGACAGCGGAAAATCGTCTCCTCACTTCAATCACAACGAACCATAACCATTCCTGTCTTCACTCTTTGTCCGGTTGTGGATATCCGCGTTATTCCTGTGCAAAACCAGAGTAATTCCAGGCCATAATCACTGATTTTTTAGTGATTATACACTTGACACAGAAAACCATTTAGGCGCATACTGCCTCTTAGAGTGTAGAGGCTGCTATGAACCTGATAGACGTTAATGACCAATTCAAAACCGATGAGCAGTGCCTGGCCTATTTGGAGCAAATGCGCTGGCCCGAAGGCGTGCGCTGTGTGGTCTGCGGGAACGACAAGATCAGCCGCGTCACCCGCGAGAACAAATCCAAGAACAAGCGCACCACGTTCTATCAGTGCTTGGAGCCTAGCTGCAAACAGCAGTTCACTCCCACCGCTGGCACGATCATGCACGATTCGCATCTGCCTCTGCACAAATGGTTCATGGCCCTTGCGCTCATCGTGGACGCAAAGAAGGGCATGAGCGCAA
>CAYTQA010000251.1:0-4871 GCA_964439495.1 uncultured Terriglobales bacterium
TCCACGCAATGCCTCGGAGAGCAGGAAGCGGGGAGCGCCTTCCACACTGAGCGCCGTAGGATGGAACTGGAAAAACTCCATATCGCTGATCGCCGCGCCGGCGCGATGCGCCATCGCGATGCCGTCCCCGGTCGCCACCGTGGGATTGGTGGTATCGCTGTAGACCTGTCCCGCGCCCCCGCTGGCCAGCAGCACCGCCGAGGCGCGCACCAGCCGCCGCTTCCCTCCAGCCGCCGCGCCGGATGCCGCCGAAGGTATCAATAAAACTCCCTCCACTTTATCTTCCGGCTTCCATAAATCGGCGATAAATTCGAATTCGCAGAATTGGATGTTGGGCAGCGTTTTGGCCTTGGCGAGGAGCGCCCGTCCGATCTCCCGTCCGGTGGAATCGCCATGAGCATGCAGGATGCGGGAACGGCTGTGGGCGGCCTCGCGGGTAAAGGTCAGCCGCGTGCCTTCGCGGTCGAACTCGGTGCCCCATGCGATCAGCTCCTGAATGCGGAGCGGCCCCTCCTCCACCAGGATCCTGGCCGCCTCGGGATCCACCAATCCATCGCCGGCATCGAGCGTGTCCTGCAGATGCAGGCCAACCTCGTCTTCGTCACTGAGGGCGACCGCGATCCCGCCCTGCGCATATTGCGTGTTGGATTCGGTGAGCTCCTGCTTCGTGACTACCAGCACCCGGCCGGCCTGGGCCAGTTCGATGGCGGAGCGCAACCCCGCAATGCCCCCGCCAACCACGACAAAATCTGTTTCTTCCTCAGGCAGATTCATGAGTTAAAAATGATGGTAGCATGCGCGGGCTACCGATTTTTATTCAGAAACCCCGCGGTGCGCTATGATATTTTTTCGTGAAAAAAATCTCAGTTCGCCTGAAGCAATCTCCCTATCAAGTCCTGATTGAGCGGGGCGCGCTCGAACGCGTAGGCAAACTCATCTCCAAGCTCCTCCCCGCGCGCGACTCCAAATGCTTTATCGTTACCGTGGATTCGGTGTGGAAGCATTGGGGAGAGCGGCTTTCTCAATCCCTGCACAAGGCACAGATCCGGCATACCAGGCTGGAGGTCCCGGATGGAGAGCGGTATAAGGGACTGGCCATCGTCGAACGCCTGGCCGAACAGCTTGCCGACAACCATGCCGACCGCAATTCGGTGGTGCTGGCATTTGGCGGCGGCGTCATTGGGGACATGGCCGGGCTGCTGGCCTCCCTTTATATGCGCGGGATTCCGGTCATACAGATTCCCACCACGCTGCTGGCCCAGGTGGACGCCTCGGTCGGCGGCAAAACCGGGGTAAACCTTAGGGCCGGCAAAAATCTGGTTGGGACCTTTCATCAGCCGCTTGCCGTAATTATCGATCCGGAGGTCCTGCGCACCTTGCCCGAGCGGGAATTTCGCTCCGGACTGTTTGAAGTGATCAAGTGCGGTGTAATCCGGCAGCGCAAGCTCTTTGACTTCATGGTGGAATGCCGCAATGAGGTCCTGCAGCAGGAGCCCTCGGCGCTGGAACGCCTGATCTCCGAGTCGGTGCAGATCAAGGCCGATGTGGTGGCGCAGGATGAAAAGGAATCGGACCTTCGCCGCATCCTGAATTTTGGACATACCGTCGGCCACGCGCTCGAGGCCGATACCTCTTACAAGCACTTTCTGCATGGCGAGGCTGTGGGCTGGGGCATGGCGGCGGCGGCAATGATTGGGGTCGCGGTGCACAAGACCAGCTCCGATGTGGCGCGCAACATTGTCTCCGCAGTGCTGGCATACTCTCCCCTGCCCGAGGTCAATAGCCGCGGCATCGACATCGCGGAGAGGCTCATGTCGGACAAGAAGACCGTGGGCGGCACGCCGCATTTCGTGCTGGCACGGGAGATCGGCAAAGTCGAGATCTATAACAAGGTCCCGAAAGAGACCGTTATGCACGCGGTGGACCAGCTTCGCTTTCTTTCCCGGAATTGACGCCCATGGGACCAGATCCTTCCAAGAGAACGCCGGTCATGGGCGCGGCCCCCGAAGGCACGGTCAATGAGCAATCCGCCGCGCGCGCGGTGCGGCAGATGTTTGACGAGATCGCGCCCCGCTACGACCTGCTGAACCACGTCCTTTCCTGCAATATCGACCGCCTCTGGTGGTGGCGCGCCGCCCGCACCTTTTCCCATATCCTGCGCCGCGAGGATTCCCAGGTGCTGGACCTGTGCTGCGGCACCGGCGACATGGCCGCCGCGCTTCGGCGGCAAATGCGCAACCGGCGTCCGCTCTATGCCGCCGATTTTTCCCACGGCATGTTGACCCGCGGAACGCAGAAGTTTGCCGCGCATCGCATTCTTCCGGTCGAGGCTGACGCCCTGCAATTGCCTTTTGCCGGCAACCGCTTCGACCTGGTGACCTCGGCCTTCGGCTTTCGCAATCTCTCCAACTACGATCGCGGACTGCGTGAAATCCACCGCGTGCTGCGCGATGGAGGAGAGCTCGGCATCCTCGATTTCAGCGAGCCGGGCGGTGTGCTGGGCAAGATCTATCAGGTCTATTTCCGCAAGTTATTGCCCCGGATCGGCACGCTCATCTCCGGGGTGAAGGGTCCTTACTCTTACCTGCCGGCATCGGTGGAGAGGTTTCCCGCGCCCGCCGAGATGTTGCAGCGCATGCGCGCCGCGGGCTTCCGCGACCCTTCCTGGACCCCTTACAGCTTCGGCATCGCCGGGCTTTATCGCGCAAGAAAGTAAGCCGTCGAATCCATGCGCGCGGCTGATCCTGGTTTTCGGAACAGTGGATGCATCAGCCTTCCTGGCTTGCCTGGGCCTTTGCCGTCTCCATCATTCCCGCCAGGCTGTTCTTTAACGCTTCCTCATTGGTGTAACGGATGATCTCGGTGTAATTGGGTCCGAGAAATTTTCTCAGGCGGGTGGTGTCCAGGGTATAGGAGCCCACGAGGTAGGGGAATGCGTCCGGCGGGACCGAAGATATTCCCAGCGACCACATGAGCTTAATCATGGCGCGGCAAAGCGCGCGGGTGGGCAGGCGGCGTATGGTGGCGTTGGCCAGGGTGGCGCATTGCGCGATGGTGAGCGGGTCGCCGCGTCCGGCCACATTGAGCACGGTGACTCTTTCGCTGGGCTGCGAATGCCGAAGCAGAAAGGCGATAAGCCTGGCCACATCGTCCACATGGACGAATTGCAGCTTGTGACTGAGATATTTTTTGCCCCAGGGCAGGAGCAGCGGCAGGCGCTTTTGCTTGCGCTGCATGCGGCGCGCTATAAATCCGTTTCCAAAGGCCGTGCCGCGCAATGCTCCAACCATATAGTTCTTCATGCTCGCGCCGGCAAAAATATGTGGACGCAGCAGCAGCACCCGGCACTTTCCCAAAGCTTCGGCGCGCGACCGGACCACCTCATCCGCCGCTTTCTTGTGCACGGCATAGGTCAGGGTGTGGGCCTGCAGCGGATCGTCTTCCTCCGCCGGCCTCTCCAGATCCGGTCCATAGGTGGAGACGCTGCTGAGATGGACCAGCTTGCCCACATTGCCGCCCATGCGATTGGCCTCCGTAATGGCCTCCATCACTCGCGCCGTTCCCGCTACGTTGATCCGCCACATACGCTCGACATCCAGAATGCCGGTGCGCAGCGGGTCCAGCACAAAAGCCAGATGCACCACTGCCTGGACCTTGTATTCGAGAATCAGGTCCACCAGTTGGGCGCAAGCCGACTCCTGCCCGAGATCGAGCTGCCGGAAGACATAGTTGGGGGAGTCAGGCGATTGGAAATCCACCCCAACGATATTGAAGCCGGTGAGCAGTGGAGTGAGGCGGCTGCCCAGATTGCCCGCCACTCCCGTAATCAATACCGTTGGGGTCGAGGTCGGCATTATTTCTTAGGAGAGGATGAACTTCCAGTCTGGCCAGGTGTATTCGATTTCGGATACGGCCGCGAATTGAGCGTCGGCGCCTTGGCCGGCGGCTGGGCCTGGGGCGCCATTGCGCCCGGACCAGGCTGAGAGGAGCCGAAATATGCCTCATTGAACTCCGTTTTGCTGGAATTCATCAGCGTTGCCATCTGGTCCTGCATACGCTGCCTTTGCAGTGTTCTCTTGATTTCATCCCGGGCGGCATCCATCGGGAGCTGCTCTTTCTTGTCCACCCGGTAAACCGCATAGCCGCTGGGATCGGAGATTACCTCCGATACATCGCCCACCTTCAGCCCAAATACCTGGGATTCAACATTGGGAGGAAGGCCCCTGCCCCGGCGCACATGCTCCGCCTGGGTACTCGGCGCCGCATTTTTATTGTTGAGCGCCTCCAGTGCCCCTGCCTGGACCTTTGCCGGATCTTCTTTTTTTAACAATTGCTGGCGCGCCTTCTCCGCCACCTGTCTGGCATCTGCGGCGGGAGCGGGAGTCTTGGAAGCAGCTCCCGGGTTCTCCGCGCCCGCGTCTGATTTAGGAACAAAGATGCGCGTCACCGTGAGCTCTTCGAAGCTGGGGGCATTGGCGTCGTAATAGGCCTTGACGTCGGCATCGGTGATGTTGGAAGCGGCTTCCTTGATCTTCTCGTCCGCCATCTGCGCCTCTGCCTGAATGCGCAGGATCTTGAGCCTTTCCTTGAAGCGGGGGTCCTGGTCCACCCCCATTTTTTCGCCCTGCTTTGCGATCACCAGCATCTGCGCATACTGTTGCGCGATCATTTTGCGGGTCTGCATGTCCGCGCTGGGACGGACCAGGGCCACCAGTTTTTCAAAGTCGGCGCGGCTTACCTGGGTGCGGCATTGCGACCCCGCTTGGGCGTTATCGCATACGCCTTCAATGGTGATCACAGCGGCATCGTCCGGCACCGCGGATTGCGTTGGAAGCGGCGCCGCGGATCGGGGCGCGGAGGGCAGAGGCGCG
>CAYTQA010000252.1:0-4870 GCA_964439495.1 uncultured Terriglobales bacterium
GTTCGCGATATCCCGCGATGATCTTGTCGAAATCCGGTCCATAAATGAAGTAATAATCGATCGCGTCCGCGACCTCCGAACTGAGATAAAGGACATGAATGAAGCGGTTGTTGAACTTCGACCGCGAGTCATTGTTCCAGAGCACGCCGTAGCCGTTGCTCGAAAGGAACATCGGGACCGCAATATTGGTGTTTTCCTGCGACAGGTCCACCGATTCGCCGTGATAGTTCCAAACCCCCGCCTGATGCTGTCCCAGGCCGTAGAAGCCCTCATGCGAGCCATACATGCCGACCACGGTCTCTGCGTGATAAGTCTTTTCGCCATTCACCGTCTCCGGAATCATGATGCGTTTGCTGTCCTGCATCAGCGGCTTGCCGGTTGCGTCGGCAAAGACGATGGCGCCGTTGCTGCGCGTAACCGTGACCTTCAGGAGAGCAGTGGAAACGGAGACATCCTTGTCCGTGGATTGAAAGCCCCACTTCGCCGCAGGCCATGAGCTCTTCGTTACCACATATCCTGGCTTGTCTGAAAAGGAGGAGACGGGTGAGTACAGAACATGCACGATCGAGTCGTTACAGACCTGGATCCGCAACCTGCCGCCGGACTGGAACTCCACAATGGCCCCGTCCGGGGCCTTCTGAACATTCGTGACCGGATTTGGCGGGGTCCATTGGCCAAGGGAGGGAATGGAAAGCAGTGCGAGGAACAGAAAAATGTAACGCGTCCGGGATTGCATTTATGGCGCGGCCGCTTCTTTCGCCTGCTGGCGGCGGCGCATAATGCGAATGGCCGCGGAGTAGAAATTTGCCAGCCTGGTCAGGACATCCAGATCTTCAGAGTCGAATTTCCGGTCCTCATCGTGGGAGGCGATCCAGAGAGTGCCAATGGGGGCCCGCTCGACACAAATCGGGACCACCAGGCCCTCTACGATGGCTGGCATGGCGTCATTGAAGTACTCAAAACAACGGCCCGGATGGGAAAACAATTGTGGAGTGCGGCGCTCGAGGGTGGTCCCGCAGGGACTCCAATTTGCGGGAGTTGTGCCGCCAACCGCATGGGCAAGCGCGCCCGAGAGTGCGTCCCACCGAAATACTTCTTCGCCCTCGCCCGTCTTGCACAGCAGGCTTAAACCGGCGGTCCCGGCGTTGCACAATGCCAGCGTGGTGCGCACCAGCTCTTCCATTAATTCCTGTTCACTCCCTTTGAGAAGAGTGGACAATTTGTGGATCGCTGTGTTTATCTTTACACGATCAAGCTCGTGCTTGCGGCGGCGAAACAGCTCTGGCGTGATTAAAACACCTTTTAAGAGCCGTTCATGAAGAGGAGTAGGGCCAGCCATGACGCAACGGAAGCATTGAAACGTCAACCACTATGACAGAATTTTTGCCGGTGCGCAATTTCAGCTCCCATGAGAGTCTCTGTTCATCCCATCCTCTTCCTCCATCCCCAAAAAAACCCTTGGGCCCGGATTCTGATACATTTCTGTAGCTGTGGCAGTTGGCGTTCAAGAATTCATTCAGGAGGAGACGTGCAGCGATATTCAATGCAAGCGATATTGGTTTTCCTGTGCCTGGGAATGCTGGCTTATGGCCAGGCCGCCCCTTCGGCAGTGCCTTCAACATCGGCGCCGGATCTGACAAAGCAGCCGACGCTCTTCGTCGTCGGTTACGCTCATCTCGATACCCAATGGCGATGGGAGTATCCGCAGGTGATCCGCGAGTACCTGCCAAAAACGTTGAATGATAATTTCCAGCTCTTCCAGAAATATCCTCACTACATTTTTAATTTCAGCGGCGCCAACCGCTACCGCTTCATGAAGGAGTATTATCCCGACGAGTATCAGCGGATGAAGCAGTACATCGCCGAGGGCCGCTGGTTTCCCGCCGGTTCGTCAATGGAAGAAAGCGATGTGAACTCGCCCTCGGCGGAATCCATTTTTCGCCAGGTCCTTTACGGAAACGAATATTTCCGCCATGAGTTCAACAAAACCAGCGCTGAATACATGCTGCCTGACTGCTTTGGGTTTCCCGCCTCCCTGCCCACCATCCTTGCGGACAGCGGCATCAAGGGATTTTCAACGCAAAAACTTACATGGGGCTCTTCTGCACCGGTGGGTGGACCGGATTCGCCGGAGAAGACCCCCGCAGGCACTCCATTCAACGTTGGGGTCTGGTACGGGCCGGACGGAAGCAGCATTCTGGCCGCGCTGAACCCGGGCGACTACAGCGGGGACATCACTACCGATCTCAGCAAGCCTCTCCCGCCTCCTACCTCTCCTCTTACGCCGGATCAGGAGCTGAAGCGTTATCAGCATGACTGGGCAACGAGGGTCCAGACCAATGGCCAGGTAAGCGGGTTGTTCACCGATTATCACTACTATGGAACGGGCGATACCGGCGGCTCTCCGCGTGAACCCTCGGTCAAGCTGCTGGAGGCGATCGTCAGCAAAAGTGAGACGGTCCTGCCACCACCGCGGAAGCCATCCGCTGATCAAGCCATGCCGGAGCCCTCGGCCACGCCGGTGCGCGTCGGAGATGGTCCGGTGAATGTGGTTTCATCTACTGCCGAACAGATGTTTCTGGATATCAGGCCTGAGCAGACCTCCCACCTGCCGCATTACACCGGTGAGCTTGAGCTTACCAACCACTCCGCTGGCTCGCTCACCTCGGAGAGCTACCAGAAGCGCTGGAACCGGAAAAACGAGCTGCTCGCCGATGCCGCCGAGAAGGCCTCTGTCACCGCGGAATGGCTGGGCGCGCGACCCTACCCGATACAGCAGTTGAACCAGGCGTGGACGTTGGTGATGGGCGGTCAGTTTCATGACATCGCCGCCGGCACCGCCACCCCGGAGGCCTATGAGTTCTCCTGGAATGACGATGTGATTGCGATGAACCAGTTCGCCTCGGTGTTGACCAGCGCCACGGAAGGCATCGCCGCCGGCCTCAATACGCAGGCGCAGGGCACGTCGCTTGTGGTCTATAACCCGCTCAATATCACGCGGCAGGATGTTGTGGAAGCCCAGATCAGATTCCAGAATGGCGTCCCCCATGCAGTGCGCGTGCTGGGGCCGGATGGAAAGCAGGTCCCCGCTCAATTGGTTGCGGCGAGTGGGAATAGCGCGAAAGTCCTCTTTCTGGCGACAGTCCCGTCGGTAGGCTTTGCCGTATATGATGTTCAACCCGCGGCTTCTGCTTCTGCTATGGCTTCGACGCTCAAGGTCAGCGAGTCCGGGTTGGAGAATGCCCGCTATCGTGTTCGCCTGGACCAGAATGGGGATGTGGCCAGCATCTTCGATAAGGCGACCAACAAGGAACTTCTTGCCGCGCCTGCCCGTTTAGAGTTCCAGACCGAGAAGCCTTACGATTGGCCGGCCTGGAACATGGATTGGGCCGACCAGCAGAAGCCTCCGCGCGGATATGTACAGGGACCCGCGAAGATCAAGGTGGTCGAAAACGGCCCCGCGCGGGTCGCGGTCCAGATCGAGCGCGACGCCGAGAATTCGCATTTCGTGCAGACGGTCCGCCTCTCCGCCGGGGATCCGGGTAATCGCGTGGAGTTCGCGAACGCCATTGACTGGAAGAGCTCGGAGGCCGCCCTGAAAGCCGATTTCCCGCTCACCGCTTCGAATCCGGAGGCGACCTACAATTGGGACGTGGGCACGATTCGCCGGGGCAACAACAATGAAAAGAAGTTCGAAGTCGCCTCGCACCAGTGGTTCGATCTCACCGACAAAAGCGGATCGTATGGCGCCACCGTGCTCTCCGACTGCAAGTATGGCTCCGATAAACCCAGCGACAATAACCTGCGGCTTACGCTTATTTACACCCCCGGACTCGGCGGCGGCAACGGCCGCAACTATAGCGACCAGACCACGCAGGATTGGGGACATCATGAATTTGTCTATGGACTCGCCGGTCATGCCGGGGATTGGCGGCAAGGGCGGACGGACTGGCAAGCCTACCGCCTCAACCAGCCGCTTATCGCCTTCGAGAGCGCAAAGCATTCCGGCCCGCTCGGAAAGAATTTTTCGCTGCTCCAGGTAAGCGACCGCAGTGTTCGCGTGCTGGCGCTGAAGAAGGCCGAAGAGAGCGATGAGGTCATCGTTCGCCTGGTTGAGGTGGATGGCAACACCGCGCGCAACGTGCGCGTAGGCTTTGCCGGCCCCATTACCGCGGCGCGCGAGGTCAATGGACAGGAACAGCCGGTGGGCGACGCAGGCGTGAGCAACGGCCAACTGCTTGCTTCATTCAAGCCATTCGAGGTCCATACCTTTGCCGTCAAGCTGGGCGCTGCTCCCGCCAAGTTGAGCGCTGCGCGCTGGCAGCCGGTCCCCTTGCAGTACGACCTGAGTGTGGCTACGACCAAAGGGCAGAAATCCGCTTCCGGATTCGACGGCGAGGGTCGCAGCCTCGCGGCTGAGATGTTGCCTGCCAGGGTGGACTTTGCCGGCATCGGCTTCCAGCTCGCGCCGGCGCAGGATGGGAAGCCCAATGCGGTTGTGGCTCGGGGACAATCCATCCCATTGCCGCCGGGCGCTTACCGCCGTGTCTATGTGCTCGCCGCCGCCGATGGCGACCAGAATGCCACCTTCAAAGTGGGAGCCAAGCCGGTTGAACTCACGGTGCAGGACTGGGGCGGATTCATCGGACAGTGGTGGAACCGCACCTGGAATAAGAAACAGGAGTCAACCGCGCCGGGCCGTGAGCCCCGTACGACATTGGAGTATACGGGCCTGAAGCCAGGGTTCATCAAGCGATCTCCGGTGGCCTGGTACTCCGATCATCGGCATACCGCGGAAGGCGAGAATGAGCCGTACGCATACAGCTACCTGTACGCGTACGCTATCGATCTGCCGGCCAACGCCCAGAGC
>CAYTQA010000253.1:0-4863 GCA_964439495.1 uncultured Terriglobales bacterium
TGCTTGCGCTGCTCGATGTTTTTGATGAGCTGGATCGCGGACTTATACCGCTCTTTGACATAGGTGCGGACGTCCTTCTCGGCTGCGTCCCTCTGCATCAGCTTCTTGTATGCGGGGTTGAGGCGCAGGACGGGAATATCATCCTCATTCATCATCACAACGTATTCATCGCCCTGCTTCACAAAGGCGACGTCAGGCTCGATCAGCCGGGCTTCGGTCTTGTTGTAGCGCTGTCCGGGCTTGGGATCGAGGGTACGAATCAGGTCGATGGCAGCCATCACGGAGTCCACCGGATGCTCAATGGCGCGGGCAATCTCTTTGTACTGCTTATTCTGAAGATTTTTCAGTTGCGTATCGACGATCTTGATCGCATCTTCGATCACCGCCAGTTGCGCGGCTTTGCCGTCCTTGCCCTCGGAGGCGGTTTCGCTTTTTTTGCGGGGTTGAAGCTGCTGGCGGAAGTATTTCAATTGCGCCAGCAGGCATTCCCTTAAGTCCCGGGAGGCGACCCCCACCGGGTCCATGTGGCGTATAAGCTGGATCGCATCCTTTAAATCATCGGCGGTAAACCTGGCTGGAGGATTCTGCGGCTCGGCATCCGCGCGCGCCGGCATGACGGAAACGCTGGCGACATGGGGCTCGTCACCATTGCGAAACGCATGGCTTGTAAATGGCCGTCTTTCCCCGTTGTTTGAGGAATCGATCTTGCAGATCTTGGGGTTGGCCCCGATCAACTGGTCCAGCGCCGCCGCGTCCTCCGGCGAGCCTTCCGCAGGCGATTGCTCCTCCTCTTCCAACTCGGAGGCCTCCCCCGGCCAACTATCGGCGATGGCCAGCAATTCTTCGTCGGAGGCGATCAGGTACCCGTCTTCATCCAGGTTGCCGATCACCAGCTCGGCGGCCTCACGCACCGCCTTGTTGGCCGGCATGGCGCCAAGCTGCCACATCAGATGGTCGGTAAGATTGGTGGGTTTGGAGATAAAGTTCTCGAACGAGGGGCGCTCGGAATTCTCAAAATCGGCGGGACTGCGATACCCGGGATCGAGATAATCCTGAAAATACGAGCCAAAATCCACTTCATCGAAGGGGTCTTTTTGCTCCGGCAGGACCTCGTGCTCTTCCTCGCGCGGACGCTCGCGCTCCGCCTCTTTGCCCGCAACCTCATCCAATAATGGGACATTGGAGTCGAGCTCTTCCAACACCGGGTTTTCGACAATTTCGGCATTGATCATGTCCCTGAGCTCAAGCTTGTTGAGAGCGAGCACACTGACCATCTGCACAAGACCCGGCGTAAGGATCTGCTTCTGCGAGACCTTGAGATTCAGTTTGTTCTGTAAGAGGACCATGAACTACCGAAAGTATCTCCTGAATTCTGGCGGCCACGCATATCTTTCCCGTTAAGCCGAAAAACTTTAGTGACTTCCCACCTCAACTTCACACTAGCGAAAAACTTTCGCCCAGGTACACGCGTTTTACCTCCGGATCGTTCCCCAGTTGCTCCGGGCTGCCGGAGCGGAAGATCCTGCCCTCATTGATGATGTAAGCTCGATCAGTCACCGAGAGGGTCTCCCTCACGTTGTGGTCAGTAATCAGAACGCCAATACCGCTGGCCTTCAGGTCGAAGATGATTTTTTGCAGGTCGAGTACAGCGATGGGATCGATCCCGGAGAAGGGCTCATCCAGCAATATGAATTTTGGGCGAATGCAGAGGCAGCGCGCGATCTCCACCCTCCGCCGTTCTCCTCCCGAGAGGGCATATCCCCGGGTCTTGCGGATATGGCCCAGGCCCAGTTGGTCAATGAGGGTTTCCATGCGGCCACGGCGGTCTTCCCATGAGAGCGGCTGGGTTTCCAGGATGGCCATGATGTTTTCCTCTACCGTAAGCTTCCGGAAGACCGAAGGCTCCTGAGGCAGATAGCTGATGCGGTATTCCCGCGAACGGAGATACATCGGAACATAGGTGATGTCCTGGCCATCCGACAAGACCTGGCCGCTGTCCGGAGAGATAAGACCGACAATCATGTAAAAGCTGGTGGTCTTTCCGGCGCCATTCGGCCCCAGAAGCCCTACCACCTCACCCTGATTGATATGGAGGGTAATGCCGTTCACCACTTTGCGACCACGATACGATTTACTGATATCGTCAGTAGAAAGGGTGTGCATTTACTTTTTGATCCGAGTTTGAGTTACGGTGCGGGAGTCCTTGCTACCTACGAGCACCCTATCATCGCGACTAAAGAAAGTCAACGAATCCCCGGTCACTTTGCCCTGTTCGGCATCAAAAATGCTGGGCGGATTTCCTGGCTTTCCCGTCAGCACAAATTTTCCGTCCGCCTCGGTGTAAACAAGGTGGTCTCCCGAGGCCCTTCTCTCCGGCTGATCGACTGAAACATGGCCCAGCGCTTCCATCTGCTCGATTTCGCTGGCGTGGGCTTCGGAGGGCGAGCGGCTAATTTTTGCTCCCTGGGGCTTTAGCAGGATATCGAGCCTGTCCGCCTTAAATGTCCCATTCTCTCCCTGGGCGATGACCCGACCCTCGAAGCGGGCATGACGGTCCGAGTCAGTGTATGTAAGCTTACCTGCCGTGACCTCAACGGGTGTCTGCCGGCCTTGAGGGTCGGTTTCAACAAAGATGCACGATACCTGCCTGCCTCCGCTGGGGGCGGTGGCCAGTAAACTACGCTGTGGACGATTGAACAGCAGCACTGGGGCTTGGACGATATTCCCCTCCTGCCACAGCCGGGAATCGCCGCTATACTGGGCCGCTCCGGTGGCCTTTTGCGCCGTCATCTGCGAGGCTGTCACATGGATTGGGTCGGAGGAACCCAGCATGGCACCATTGGGCTGGCTCTTAAGGTCGGCATAGGTGGTCTTGACCCTCCCCTTGGCGGTAAGCTCCCCGGTGCGCTGCTCCAGGAGGGCCGAATCGGCGCTCATGCTGGAGGAGCTTACCTTGTCCTGAATACGGACGTTGCCGGTCATGGCCAGAGTGTCCGCCTGGGGTGAGAACCGCGCCTGGCTGGCGCTGCCGGTACGCTGGTCGTCCTGCATCCGCACATCGCCTTTTTGCAGAACATTATCGATCAGGTTTCCGGATTTAAAACTGACCAACAGCTCGCGGCTGGTGCTGGTGCGGCTGGGCTGCCCGGGAGCGGTAGAGACAATCTTTGCATCCGGGCTTCCGTGCAGCGACTTGATCTGATTGCCGGAAGCAAAGATCGCCTCAAACTTCCCGGCGGTAATTACGGTGTTGCTTCCTGCCGGATTCTGCGGCGCCGGGGCGGCGCCGGGCTGCGGCCCACCGTTCATCACAATCTGCGCGGCGCCGGAGGTTACCGCCCGTTGCATGAATCGTCCATTGCGCAGCTCCGCGTCCAGCGCATCCCCCAGGAAGCTCAGAAGCTGTTTCTTCTCCGCTTCCCCACTTTTCTCCGATGGGAGCTGTTCGAGCTGGACGGATTCCCTCGCCTGGATCAATTTGATTTTGTCCTGGGGGGCAAAGTGCAGCAATACCCGTCCCGCGCTGCCTCTGAAGGGAGAGGCCCCGGAGGAATGGAAGGAGACGTTCCCGCGCAGGACTCCATCCTGCAATTGATTGCCGGGACTTACCTTGAATTCGGCCTCGGAGGCGTTCAGCTCGGCTGGGGATGGGCCGCTGAACGTGGAATGGACATTGCCGCTGGCCAGAACGGACTCCACCGTGTTGTTCTGCCGCAGATCGAGGAGCACGTGCTCCGCATTGACGGTGCGTGCGGCCTGATGGATGACCGCGTCCTGCAACCGGGCTTGATGAGGCTGCTGCGAGAACTCGGCGCGATGGGCCAGTATCCGCACATGCTGCGGACCCGCAGTGGTCAGCTCCACCTTCGAGCGCAATGTAACTATTTGGGTCTTGGAATCGTATGTTGCACCCACGGCGGAGCCATTGCCTTGCGGCACATGGAATTCCACCCACTGGTCGGTAGTGGCGATGCCGGATTTCTGATTAAAGACCACTCCACTGGTCTTCAGATGAATGGGATTTTTCAGCTCTTCGGGCGGGGCCTGGTCGGGACGAACCGGCCCTTCCGCATCGGATTGCAGATCGATGTGGACCTCGCCCCTGGCGCTGACGTTTCCGGATTGCGGATCATATTCAAAATCGCTGCCATAAATCTGGTCGAAACGGTCCGAATTGGGACCATACACGACGATATTTACGTCCTTGAGCTCGGCCCGCCCAGCTTCTTTGTAACGTACCGCCTTGGAGGCATGGATGGTAAACAGAGTGCGCCCGCCTTCCGACTTCGACAAGGTAAAACCTTCGGTGCTTTGCTCAATCTCCACCCCAAGCCTGGCAGGCAGCTGGCGCAGGACCTTGTGCACGCGATAACGGGCGTAGCCATAAAATCCAGCCACAATAAAGAGCAACAGCAGAGCTGTTGACGCAAGCCAGATTCGCAGGCGCTGAATTCTTGAAGGCATCTCTGTTTAGGATAATAAGCCAGTTTCGACTTGCGAGTTTCACCACGGAGACACAGAGCCGTCCTTCGCTTCGCACCGGATGACAAAGGCATGGAGCGCGCAATAGCCGTCACCATGGAATCGCCGAAGGACTTTCATTCGACACCGCATCAGGAAGCGGTTTGCCGGGCCACAGCGGTTTCAATTTGAGGGAGCGGCTGTGTTCTCTTCAGATCGCAGATCGAGAGCTGAATGCCGCCAAAATCAGGGTGAGTGTTCTCTTCCAGCGTGAAGGCCAGGTCCACGAGATCGTTGGCCAGGAGCTGCTCCTGGGCGATGCGCTCGGCCATGCGCCACGCCAGGGCATCGAAGTTGGCGCTTCGCGATTTTGTGGAAGGGCCGGAGGATGAATCGCCCGGC
>CAYTQA010000254.1:0-4849 GCA_964439495.1 uncultured Terriglobales bacterium
CGGAGCATGTCGATGTTGTCCTGAATGTCTCGCCATGTGGTTTATAGGAAATGCGTCGCGCTGACGCATGACTCTTCCTCCCTTGGGTCTTGATCTCCCTTGCCTACCGGGTCGCGTGGCAGGAGCTTGACATCAGCCTGCTTGAACACCCTTGCCACAGTCGCCACCCAGATCTTTTCCGCCCCGGCCGAGCGCAGGATCCGCGCGCATTCATTCAGCGTGGTGCCTGTGGTAAACACGTCATCCACCAGCAGCACACTGCGCCCGCGTATCGTAGCGGGATCCAGAAGCGTAAATGCGCCACGAACGTTGGCCCGGCGCTGATGACGCGTCAGGCCGGTTTGCGACGCAGTTTCACGGATGCGCTGCAGGTTTCCTTCATGCAGTTCAAACGCAGAGCGGTCCTTTTTCCTGAGATGCCTTAAAGCAAAACGCGCCAGCAATTCAGATTGATTGAAACTTCGCTGGCGCTTCTTCCCGCGATACAGGGGGACGGGGACCATCATCATCGGCGCTGCTTGCAGAGGCAGTATTAGGATCGCTTCCGCGAGCATCCTACCGAGAGGAGCGGCAGCGGTTTTTACCTGGCCGTATTTGAGCAAATGGATCAGCCCGCGCAGGGCCCCGTCATATGCGCCAAATGCTAATGCCCCATCGAAATAAGGGGCAGCGCGCCGGCACGCCATGCAGAGGACCTTCTCATTTTCAGCGTCATCCAGCTGGGCTAGACCGGGCATGGCCTCTCCGCAAAGCTCACAGCACGATCCATGGAACGGCTGAATGGAATCCAGACAGGCGGGGCAAACGGGAAGCCGTGAAATTTCAATCAGAGGAAGATCGCAGAGGCGGCAGGAGGACGGGAAGAGGACCGAAAAAAGGCTTTGCGCAGCAACTCGCAGGATGGGCCGTCGTAGTAGCGCAGCAGACCGCAAATGGTCAGAGCGCTCGTCCGGCACTCTTAAGCTAGCCCGAGTTGCCCCGATGCTACTGCTGAAGACACGCCTCCTGCATTCCACCACCTGCCATGTAGAGGTGGAACACGCAATAAGTATAACCCACCCTGTCCAGGGACTCCTATGAATTCCACATCAAAAAATATGGTTTGTAATGGATTCCAGAGTACCTGCTATCTTTTTATTTCAACGGGATAACGGGCAATTGATTACACTTGCATGACGTAAGTAACGGGTTTAGCCGTGATCCGCAATTACTTCGCTGGAGGATACGCGTGGCACTGACTGAGACAAAGTCTCCGGAAACAACTTTTCAGCCTTATGTGGCCCCCGACCAGGTCATAAAGGAATTTACTCCGCGGGCCGTATTGCTGGGCGCATTCTTCGGCATTCTGTTCGGCGCCGTGACCGTATATGTCGGGCTTCGGGCCGGGCTTACAGTTTCGGCGTCCATTCCGATTGCGGTGCTCTCGATCAGCATTCTCCGCGCCTTCGGGCGCTCCACAATCCTTGAGAACAACATCGTCCAGACCACGGGATCGGCGGGCGAATCAGTCGCCGGAGGCGTGATCTTCACCCTTCCCGCGCTTATATTCCTGGGATTTCCACTGGAGTACTCCCGCATCTTTCTCTTGGCATTGATTGGAGGCTGGCTGGGCGTTTTTTTCATGATTCCGCTGCGCCGCCAGCTCATCGTGAAAGAGCATGGGAACCTGCTTTATCCCGAAGGCACCGCCTGCGCCGACGTTCTAATGGCGGGAGACCGCGGAGGCTCGTTTGCCGGACGGGTCTTCTGGGGACTGGGCCTGGGAGCGATTTACACCCTCTTCCAAAATGAAAATATCTTCGCCGCATGGCCGAGCACGCCTGCATGGAACCCGAAAAGCTATGCCGGGGCCTCGATTCGCGCCAATACCACTTCAGAATACCTGGGGGTCGGATACATCATCGGCCCGCGTATCGCGGGGGTGATCTTTGCCGGTGGCGTCTTCGCCTGGCTGGTCATGATGCCGGCCATAAAGTTTTTCGGCTCAAGTTTAACGGGACCTGTTTACCCCGGCACCATTCCTATTTCGCAAATGGGTCCGGACCAGCTGTGGGGAACTTACATTCGACCCATGGGCGCCGGGGCAGTAGCGGCGGCGGGATTGATCACGCTGCTTAAAACCATTCCCACCATCGTTGCCGCGCTTCGCGCCGGGGCCAGAGACCTGGGCAAAGGGACAGCCAGCGCAGCAGGCACGCGCCGGACCGATAACGATCTCAGCCTGAGGGTCGCCATGGCCGGCGCAGTGCTGGTCCTGATCATGATGGTTGTCATGCTCACCATAAAGCCGGTCCCGGGGGCCTATACCTCGGTCGGGGCAAATATCGCGGCTGCGATCTTCGTAGTGCTGTTCGGCTTCCTGTTCGTGACCGTCTCCTCGCGCATCACCGGATTGATCGGCAGCTCTTCCAATCCGATCTCAGGCATGGCAATCGCTACCCTTATGGCGACCTGCGCCATTTTCCTGGTAATTGGCTGGACGGCCTCCGCCTATGCGGCCCTGGCCATCACCATCGGAGGAGTGGTTTGCATCGCCTCAGCCAATGCGGGCAATACCTCTCAGGACTTAAAGACAGGTTTTCTGGTGGGGGCAACTCCCCGTTATCAGCAGATGGGACTCATGGTTGGCGTGCTGGTCTCGGTGTTCGCGATCGGCCTTACGCTGATGGGAATGAATCGCGGACTGGAAGAGTTTCGTCCGGCAAACATTCCCGTCAACATCAATAATCTTCCTCCGGGGGTGACGCGCGACATCAACGGCTTTGGCCGCTCCCAGGTCCAGGTGACATTAAGCAGCGGCAATGAAAATCGCATGGTACAGCAATCCGTCGGTGGATTCGTTTTACTGAATGCCATTAATTCCCCGATCATCGGCGATGGAAAATATTTCTATAATCCTGCAACGCAAAAACTTGAGATCCAGTGGATCCAGGGCATTGGGAGTCAACGCGCCGCTGCCCCGCAGGCCAAGCTGATGTCCACGGTGATCAATGGCATCCTCACGCGCAAGCTGCCCTGGGGATTGATCCTGCTGGGAGTCTTTCTGGTGATTGCGGTGGAGCTGCTGGGCATCCGCTCCCTTTCCTTTGCTGTGGGCTTTTATCTCTCGATCGCCACCACGCTGGCGATCTTTGCCGGTGGGGTTGTGCGCTGGATCGTGGAAACGAAGGCAGCGCGCTCCGGCGCCGCCCACCAGGAGAGCGAAATCAGTCCCGGCTCGCTCTACGCCAGCGGCTTGATTGCCGCCGGGGGCATTGTGGGATTGCTGGGGATTGCAATCAAGCTGCTTGAAAATACGAAAAAAATCCCGGAAGGAGCAATCGCCTGGGGAGCGAATATCGCATTCCTGAAAGACAACAATACGCTCGCGGTCATCATGTTTATCGTGCTTGCCGCCTCTCTCTATTATTTCGCGCGTAAACCGCTGGACACGGGTGAAATCAAACGGCAATAGGCATCCATGAATTCACCGCTTATTCCTTGCCGCGTCCTCGCGATGGACGGCCCACGATAGAGTACTCCTATCCTTATGTCTGAAATTGCCGAGCGTATTCAGCAGGTACGCGAGCGGATGACTGCCGCCGCGCGCCGCGCCAACCGCAGTCCCGGCGAGATCACCTTGATGGCCGTTTCGAAGACGGGGTCTCCCGACCGCATCCTTCAGGCGTATAAGGCCGGGCTGCGCGTTTTTGGAGAAAACCGGGTACAGGAATTTGTGGGAAAACGTCCCTTTCTCAATGACCTGCAGGACGCAAAATGGACCATGATCGGACACCTGCAATCGAATAAAGCCGCGAAGGCCGCGGAGCTGTTCGATGCCATTCATTCCGTGGATTCGCCTCGTCTGCTGGAGCGGCTGAATGCAGGGCGGAAGGAGTCAGGGCGCACTGCGCTTCCGGCGCTCATCGAGATCAATATCGGGGAGGAAGAGGCCAAGGCAGGGCTGCCGCCCAGCTTCGAACAGCTTCAGCCAATCTTCGCCGCAGCGGCACAATCCCAGCATGTTCAGATTCGCGGCCTTATGACCGTGCCTCCTTATACGGAAGATCCGGAAGGCGCCCGTCCTTATTTCCGCAGGCTTCGCGAACTGCGCGACGAGATCGCACGCCACCGCCTGCCGGGCATTGCCATGGAAGAGCTCTCCATGGGCATGTCTCATGATTTCGAAATCGCAATCGAAGAGGGCTCGACCTGTGTGCGCATCGGGACGGCGATCTTTGGCGAGAGGCCCCGGCCATGATTCCAATCAGCGAGCATGCAGCGGGAGCGACCTTCGCCGTCAAGGTACATCCCAGGGCGAGGCGCGATGAAATCTCCGGGGTCGTGGGAGACGCCCTGAAGCTTGACCTTACCGCCCCGGCAATTGAAGGCCGGGCCAATGAGGCCTGCATCCGGTTTTTTGCGGAGCTTTTGAAAGTGCCGCGATCCTCCGTTACCATAGCCAGCGGCAAAACCAGTCGTCTTAAAGTTGTGCGTATCGGCGGGATGAGCGCGGAGCAGCTTCGCCAGCGTCTTCCCGCTGCTGGACCGATGTGACGAAGGAGCAAACTTGTCCTTTTCTCAACGCTTGCGCGAGATACAAACCGGTTTTGAGCGGCCCTTCTGGGTCGCCAACATCAGCGAGCTTTTTGAACGGCTGTCGTACTACGCGGCCTTTGCCTCTCTTGCGCGCTATCTGCACGAGACCTTGCGGTTCCCGGTGGAGCAGGCAGGCAGCCTGACCGGACTCTTCGGTGGGCTGGTATGGTTCCTCGCGGCATTCGGAGGCACCCTCGCCGACCGCATGGGCTTTCGCCGCTCGCTCTCGCTCGCCTATCTGATCCTGAGCTGCTCCTATTTTCTGCTGGGA
>CAYTQA010000255.1:0-3429 GCA_964439495.1 uncultured Terriglobales bacterium
CTCCTCGACAAATGGACGGACCACGTCCTTCTCAAAGCGCTCCTGATGGTTGACCACATAGAAGGGAATATCCAGATGCTCGGCGACCCGGCGAGCGTCGTAAACGTCGTCGATGGAGCAGCAGCGCCCCTGCACCTGCTCGGGCATTCCCATCTTGCCGGCCAGGCGGCGCTGGTTCCAGAGCTGCATGGTCAAGCCAACAAGATTGTGCCCCTCTTCGCGCAGCATGGCCGCGACGGTGGATGAGTCCACTCCTCCGGACATGGCAACGGCGATGGTCTGGGCAGGCACTGACTTAATTATAGAGCGTTTATACGACGGGCTGCCGTTGATAGAGCGGCGAAAGCTCTCGCAGGCGGGCAATGCTCTCAGGCAGGACGGAAAGCACATAGTCCACATCGTCCTCGGTGTTGTGCTTTCCCAGGCTGAAGCGGATGCTGGCGCGGGCGCGTTCGGGCGATAGCCCCATTGCGGTCAGCACATGCGATGGCTCGATGGCCCCGGAGGAACAGGCCGCTCCGGTGGAGACCGCAATGCCCTTCAGGTCAAGCGCGATCACTGTGGGCTCGCCTTCGATAAAGTCGAAGTAAATATTGGTCGTATTGGGCACGCGGGCGGCGGCGCCGCTGTTGATTCCAATATGCTCGACGCCGGCAACGATGCCCTTTTCCAGACGGTTCCGCATATTCCGCAGCCGCTCAATTCCACCATTCTGTAAGGACTCATGGGCAAGCTCGGCGGCCTTTCCCATGCCCACAATGGCGGGAAGGTTCTCGGTACCGGCCCGACGCTGGCGTTCATGGTTTCCGCCGAAGAAAAGCGGCTCGATCAGGGTCCCGCGCCTCACATAGAGAGCCCCGATTCCCTGGGGAGCATGCATCTTGTGGCCGGAAAGCGAGAGCAGATCGCAGCCAATCTTTCGCACCTCGATGGGCAGTTTCCCCGCCGCCTGCACCGCGTCCGTATGGAAGTAAATGTCGGCCTCGGCGGCAATGCGGCCAATCTCTTCCACAGGCTGGACTACGCCGGTCTCATTGTTGGCCAGCATAATGCTGATCAGCCGGGTATTAGGACGCAAGGCCGCGCTAACGTCCGCCGGATCAATCCGACCCTGGCTGTCCACCGGCAAATACGTTAGCTGGCAGCCTCGCTCTTCGAGCACTTTGCATGGGTTCAGTACCGCGTGGTGCTCGGTAACCGAGGTGATGATGTGATCGCCCGGACGTCCGATCCCGAAGATGGCGAGATTGTCCGCTTCCGTTCCGCCGCTGGTGAAGACGATCTCAGCCGAACGGCAGCCCAGTAAGGTTGCAACCGACTCGCGGGCGCGCTCCACGGCCGCTCGCGCGTGCTGCCCATAATGGTGGATGGAAGAGGCATTTCCAAACTGCTCCAGGAAAAATGGGCGCATGGCTTCCAGCACCTCGGGCAAAACCGGAGTGGTGGCATTTGCGTCCATGTAAATCCGTCGCATGAATATATTGTATTCCAGAAAACAAAGACCCTGCCGCCAGGCAGGGTCCGCGACGCCGCGTTTGCAGGGCTGCGATCGTTATCGCTGCGCCAGAGGTATATACCGGTTTGGATAGGTGGGACCAACGTATTCCGCGCGAGGACGAATCAGGCGATTGTCATCCAGTTGTTCGATGACGTGGGCGGCCCATCCACTCACGCGGGAGACTGCGAAAACAGGGGTGAAAAGGTCGATATCGAGTCCGAGAGTGGTGTAGGTTGAGGCAGAGTAAAAGTCCACATTGGCGTTCAGCTTCTTTTCCGCATTGACGAACTTTTCAATCTTGCGCGACATATCGAACCATTTAGGAGTGCCGCTCGATTTGCCCAGATCCTCTGACATGCGGCGCAGATGCGTGGCGCGCGGATCTTCCGTGGTGTAAACGCGGTGGCCGAAGCCGGGGACCTTCTTCTTTTCTCCCAGCATCTTGCGCACGTGCTCCACCGGATCCACGCCATCCTTCTCGATGGAGAAGAGCATGCGCATGACCGCTTCGTTGGCCCCGCCGTGGAGTGGCCCTTTTAGAGCGCCGATGGCGCTGGTAATGGCGGAGTGCATGTCCGAGAGCGTCGCGGCGGTAACGCGAGCGGCAAAGGTGGAGGCATTCAGTTCATGGTCGGCATGCAGGATCAGTGCAATATCGAATGCCTTTGTCGCGGTGCTGGAGGGCTTTTCTCCGTTCAGCATCAGCAGGAAATTCGCGGCGTGGGAGAGCGACTGGTCGGCATCGACCGGTTTTTTGCCCTTTCGCAGGCGGTCGTAGTTGGCCACGATCATGGGGATCTGGGCGGTGAGCTGGAATGCCTTACGGACATTGGATTCGTGGTCCACGGCCTTTTCATTCGGATCGTAGAAGGAAAGGGCGGAAACAGCGGTCCGCAGCACCTCCATCGGAGCCGCGGACTTAGGGAAGTGCCGCATCATCTCGATGAGCTGCCCATCCAGCTTGCGTTCCGAAGCCAGGCGTTTGGAAAAATTGTCCAGCTCCTGGCGGGTGGGAAGTTTTCCGAACCAGAGCAGATAGCAGGTCTCTTCAAAGGTGGAATGCTGCGCCAGCTCATGGATGTCAATGCCGCGATAGGCGAGAACACCATTTTCACCGTCGATATAACAAACGCTGGAATTTGCGGCGACTACGCCTTCCAATCCTTTGGTGGCCGGTATGGTAGACATTTTCCCTCGGTCTGATGTGAGATGGCCGAATTCCCAGAAGGCCATTTATTTGGATGCTTTGAATACGGTCAGGACTCTCCTGCGGCTTCCGTCCGTGAGAGGCCAACCTATTTTTATACTGCATTTCCAGCAGTCTTGTCACTTGGCGTTTGGCTGGGGCCGGATTCCCAAAAAAAATGAAAGCAGTGTCTTTAAAACAGAAGTTTCAAGGCAAATTGCAATTGGCGAGACGAACCCGAATCGCCGGTGGGGAAGCGCGTGCTGGTGATGACGCCCAAGGACGTACTGCCCACCGCAGCAATGCGGCCCGGTTGTCCGAAATTGGGGTGGTTCAAAACATCAAAGGCCTCGGCGCGGAATTCGGTGGTGAACCGCTCCGTGATGCGGGTCCGTTTGACCAGTGAAAAGTCCACGTTTTGAAAGCCAGGCCCGATGATTACATTTCGTCCCATATCGCCGAAATGATACTGGCGGGTTGTGCCCGCCAGAGCATCCGGAATAGCAAAGGTAGTTCCGGGAGCGCATGGAGCGCTGGCGGGGTCGCAAACCAGCGGAGCAAAGTACTGGATATTTCCATTACTCAGCCTGGTGTTCACGATCTGGACCGGGCCGATCAGGTCCGGGCGCAGGGTGGCAAAGCCAGTGTATCCGCCGATAGCGGCTGCATTCGCCAGAATATTGACCGGATTGCCGCTCTGGGCCTGGACAATGCTGCCCACCTGCCATCCCTCGATGATGCGGTT
>CAYTQA010000255.1:3439-4838 GCA_964439495.1 uncultured Terriglobales bacterium
CCGCGATACGGCAGGTCATAGATGAGGCTGACGACAAACCGGTGCCGCGCGTCGAAATCGGAAAGGCCCCGGTCCCCGCGGGGATTCAGGCTGTTCTGGATGCCGGAGGCAAGGTTCGCCAGTCCCTGCCCGTTTTGAGAGGTGTAATCCAGCGACTTTGAGAAGGTATAGGAGCTATTGAACTGCAATCCGTGCCAGGCCCGCATATTCGAGGTCAACCACAAGGCATTGTAGGAAGAATTTCCAATGCTCATGTTGTCGCTGATGTTTCCCAGCGTGGTGAGCTGCTTTCCCTGCGGAGTCACCGGAATAATTGGACTGTTGGGCGACAATGCCACAAACGGACGGGTGCTCGTTCCCAGGATGAACTGGTTCAAATTATCGCGCGTGCGCAGATGTCTGCCCATGGAGCCGAAATAGCCCAACATCATGCTCCAGTGAGAGGCGACCTGGTGCTGGACATTCAAGTTGTAGGACTCGATGTAGGAGTTCTTGAAGTTTGGATCGACGGTCGTCAACGTCAATGCGCTGGAGGAATCGTTGAGCAGATTTGCATATGTGGTGGTCGGTTTTGTGCCGGAAGGGACGAATGATTCCGCAAATGCAAATGGCGGATTGGTGCTGAGTGGGGTCACGAGGTTGGTGATAGGCTGGTCCACAAGCAAGCCATAGCCCGAGCGCAGCACCGTCTTGCCGGTCCCAAAGAGGTCCCAAGCCAGCCCGACACGCGGCTGAAAATTCTTGGCGTTCTGCGCATAAGGCGTGCTCACCCTTACAAGCGAGTCAGAGGAGGGGATGAAATTCACAAAGCGGTTCCGCGACTCGGTCGGGGTCTGGTTCCAGTCATAGCGGAGGCCGAGCTCCAGGGTGAGCCTCGACAGCACCTTCCAATTATCCTGCCCGAAGAAACCCAACTCTCCGGTCGTGATTTTATTGGTCTGGCTGCCAAGGGTGATGTTGAAGGAGTTTGGAGTACCCTGTTGAAAAGCGGCTAGACTGGCGAAGCCAAGCGATCCCGGATCGCCGTTGGTGTTGTTGTTATAGAAGCGGCGGAACTCGCCTCCGAATGCGAAGGAGTGCTTTCCCCGCAGGTAGTTCAGGGTGTCGGAGAGGACCCCGGTAGTATCTCCACGTTTCTGGGGGAAGCCGCTCGGACCGCCGAAGTTCGTCCCCAGCCCATTGATCGTGATCTGCGGAATGCCGGTTGGACCGCTCACGCCATCATTGATGCCAAAACTTGCGGGGTTCAGCAGTGAGTTCGGGGTGAAGGTAATATGAATGCGGTTAAAACCCAGCCTGGCTTCATTTACCATGCTGGCGCCGAAGCTCTGCGTCTCGCTTAACGTCAGCACCTGGCGGTGGGATTGCCGGGTATCGCCGAATCCGGGCACATTATTGC
>CAYTQA010000256.1:0-4824 GCA_964439495.1 uncultured Terriglobales bacterium
GCGGAAATAAAAAGTGGGCTTCCGCCCACTGGTTTGCTTCGCCAACCGAATTCTCTACCTGCTACAACGCAAGCAAAGTGGAAGCCTGCCGTCCCCGTTGCCGGGGCCCCCTCAGGACCATGCTCCACACGCAAAACCAGGGGGGGTGAACAACTACAATACTCATTTTACGCTCGATTTTGGCAATTTACAAATACCGCAATTTGCCTGAAAATCCTTGTTATAGCTCAATATGGCCGCCTATAGGAGATGCTTTTGACTGGTCCGGAGGTGCAGAAAAATGGGTCCCCGGAAGCATCGCTCCCTGCGCTGAGCCCTGGCCTCACCCTACAGCGCCCCCTTTTCCACCCGGTAGGACCGATGAGAGAGCGGCTGTTTGCGATTGCCCGATTTGTTTCTTTTGTCTTGATTTTCGTGCTCTTCGAATGGGTGATCAGCCCGGAACTTCGCGATAAGCGGCTTTCCGTCATCCAACAAGGACTGCTGTCGGGTGGCTCGTTTTTTGCAGGCGCTCTGTTCAGCACCGCAATCATGTCCCGTGTGGACGGCCGGGGATTTCTCTCCTATGGATTGCGCGACCGGTGGATGGGCAGGCGGTTCGCCGCCGGCGTGTTCTGGGGATTTACTTCGCTTACTATTTTTCTTGCCTGCCTGCGCGCCGCCCATCACTTTTACTTTGGCGTTCCTACCCTGCCCGCGGCACAGATTTTGCATTATGCCCTGCTCTTTCTGCTGTTCTTCCTGCTCGTCGGCCTGGCGGAAGAGACCGCGTTTCGAGGGTATGCCTTATTTACCCTCGCCGAAGGCATTGGATTCTGGCCGGCTGCGCTGGTACTGGCCGCCTTATTTTCTTTCGCCCATTCCCATAACAGCGGCGAATCATGGTTTGGCGTCATTGCCGCCGGTCTCTTTGGATTTGTGATCTCCCTCAGCGTTCTGCGCAGCGGCAGCTTGTGGTGGGCCATCGGCTTTCATTTCATGTGGGACTACGCCCAGAGCTTTATCTATGGCGTCGCGGACAGCGGACTGGTGATGCCGGGGCATTTATTGTCGGCAAAATTCGTGGGGCCGGCATGGATCACCGGCGGCAGCGTGGGACCGGAGGGCAGCTGCTTCGTCCTGCTGGTCCTGGCGGGGCTGGCGCTGATCATTCGCCTCACTCTGCCTTCCCCTCCCCGGAGCCGCTCCTAGACAGTTGCGCATAACCCGCTGTTTGCCTCTACAATAGATAAAAGCCACGAAGAGATTGAAAACTGAATGATCCATTTTCCAGTTCCTGAGGCCCTTACCTTTGACGATGTTCTTCTTCTTCCTGCGCACTCGGACGTAGTTCCGGCACAGGTCAATACGCAGACGCGCCTTTCGCGTAATATCACGCTGAATATCCCTATCATCAGCGCGGCCATGGACACGGTCACCGAGTCGCGCCTGGCCATCGCCATCGCGCAGCAGGGAGGCCTGGGGCTCATCCACCGCAACCTCAGCGTGGAAGCGCAGGCGGGAGAAGTGGACAAGGTGAAGCGGTCGGAAAGCGGCATGATCGTGGACCCGGTCACTATCTCTCCGGATGCCAAGATCTCCGATGCCCTCGACGTCATGCGCAAATACAAGATTTCGGGCGTTCCCGTCACCAAAAACAAAAAGCTGGTCGGGATCCTTACCAACCGCGATCTGCGCTTTGAGACGCGCACCGATATTCCGGTCTCCAAGGTAATGACCAAAGAGAACCTCATCACGGTGCCGGTCGGGACCACGCTCGAAGAGGCGGAGCGCATCCTGCACGCGCATCGCGTGGAAAAACTTCTGGTGGTGGACGATAAGCAGGTATTGAAGGGCCTGATCACGGTCAAGGACATTCAGAAGAAATTGAAATACCCGCAGGCCGCCAAGGACAAGCAGGGCCGTCTGCGCGTGGGCGCCGCCGTGGGCGCCACCGGCGACTACCTGGAACGCGCCCAGGAGATGGCGCGGATGAAGGTGGATGTGCTCGCCATCGACAGCGCGCACGGCCACTCCACGCGGGTGCTGGAAGCCATACGCCTTATCAAATCCAAGCTGCCCGAGATCGATCTTCTTGCCGGAAATGTGGGCACTTTTGACGGGGCCTGCGCCCTGATCAAGGCTGGAGCGGACGCCGTGAAGGTGGGCATCGGCCCGGGTTCGATCTGCACCACGCGCATCGTTACCGGCGCCGGCGTACCCCAGATTACGGCCATTGCCGAAGCCTATCGCGCAGCCAAGGATTCCGGCGTTCCCATCATCGCCGATGGCGGCATCAAGTACTCCGGCGATGTGACCAAGGCGATTGCCGCCGGCGCTTCTTCGGTAATGATCGGATCGCTTTTGGCCGGGGTGGACGAAAGCCCCGGCGAAACCATTCTCTATCAGGGACGGTCCTTCAAATCCTACCGCGGCATGGGATCGCTGGCGGCGATGTCGCAAGGCTCGAGCGAGCGCTACTTCCAGGAAGGCGATGAAGAGTCCTCGGCCGGCGGGCCTCCCGTCATTACCAACTCCAATGGAGATGCGGAGCGCAACCAGAACCGCCTGGCGAAGCTGGTACCGGAAGGGATTGAGGGGCGCGTGCCCTATCGCGGCACATTGGCCGGCATGATCTTCCAGTTGGTGGGCGGGGTGCGGTCGGGCATGGGCTATGCCGGCTGCTCCAGCATTCCGGAACTGCAACAGAAGGCGCGTTTCATTCGCATCAGCGGCGCAGGATTGCGCGAGAGCCACGTGCATGACGTGATCATCACCCGCGAAGCCCCGAACTACAGGCTGGAGTAGCCCAATCCGAGTGACTACGATCCCCCGTATCCTTCGATTCTGGCTGCCGGTATGCGCGTGGCTGGGCGTGATTGCGCTGGAGTCCTACAAGCTTTCCGGCGTAGTGACCGGCGGCTGGCTGCGCCACCTTCTGAGTTGGTTGCACATCTCGCTCTCCGACCCGCAGTTTGATACCTTCCATCACATCCTGCGTAAGACCGGCCACTTCGTAGGCTACGGATTTCTCACCCTGCTGCTTTTCCGCGCGTGGTTCCATACTCTGCATCCCAGGAACAACAGGTTGCCGGTCTTCCGATTGCGCTGCGCGCTGCTGGCCCTCCTGGTGACCCTGCTCACCGCGACCGCCGATGAATGGCACCAGAGTTTTGACCCTTCACGCACCAGCACTCCCAAGGATGTCGCCCTCGATGTTGTAGGAGGGATTGCCGCGCTGCTTGCCCTCCAGGCGGTGTACAAACTATGGCGGCCCGCTCTCCTGACAGAAGAGGACGGAAGTATCACTCCCGAATCCGAGAGAGAAATTCATTCGCTATAAAGCCATATCCTTTTAGAACCCTAACGCATGGCTAAAGCCATGCTCTTCCCCGCTTCGTGGCAAGATAATTAAAGTCAGTGCATTGCCAGGCATTTAAAATCGCTGAGCGAAGAAGCATTCAATCATGCTCTCCCCTTGCCCGATCGCGCAACATTGACGTTCGCACCACCGGGGAAGAGCCCGACCTTTAGCCGGGCGTAAAGAGCAATACAATTCCAGGCTTCAGCCGCGGCCAGGATGAATCATCAGGCAAATAAAAAAGCGCATTCAAAAATGAATGCGCTTTGAAATCGGATTGAGGTCCCAGTTTAGCTCTGCCCGCCTTCGCTGGGAGCGCCACCACTGGCTTCCACATTGGCCTGCTCTTCCTGCATCGCCTTTTCCATCTCCTGGCGGCGCTTGGCGCGGGCTTCAGCGCGTTTTTCGCGCTTCTCATCCAGGACCTTTTCGGAGCCGAGCAGTTCAATGAAGGCAGTTTCGCCGCCATCGCCCTTGCGGAAACCGGTGCGCACGATGCGAAGATAACCGCCTTCCCGGTCTCCATAACGCGGGGAAACCGTATTGAAGAGACGGTCCACGGCTTCGCGCGTGAGCAGATAGGCAGCGGCCAGACGGCGCGCCGCCACATCTCCACGCTTGCCCAGGGTAATCATCTTCTCGACGTGCGGGCGCATCGCCTTGGCCTTGGGCACCGTGGTCTCGATGCGCTCATCTAAAATCAACGAGGTCACCAGGTTGCGCAACAGCGCGCGACGGTGACTGGTGTTTCTTCCTAATTTCTTTCCTGCTTTAAGGTGCCGCATTATTTTTCCTTATTTCAGGAGGCCAGCTCTGGCCGGCCCCCTGGATTTTGAACCGGCTGATTACAGGCCGCCAAAGCCGTCTGTATCTTCTCCGCCGCCTTCGGTTTCGTCTTCGTCTTCATCGGTGTCGAAGTCGTTATACCCGCCCACCGGGACAGGGACCTGGCTGCCGGAGCCGGGAATAGCGTTTCCGTGCTCGTCGATTTTCATGCCCAGGCTCAGGCCCATGCTGCTGAGGATCTCTTTGATCTCGTTCAGCGACTTGCGGCCAAAGTTTTTGGTCTTCAGCATTTCGGCTTCGGACTTCTGGACCAGCTCGCCGATGGTCTGTATATTGGCGTTCTTGAGGCAGTTATAGCTGCGCACCGAGAGCTCCAGCTCCTCGACGGAACGATTGAGGTTCTCATTGCGGATCTCCGGCTTATTGTCCGCCGAGCCGCCATCGCTCTCCATCTCTTCCTCGAAGTTGATGAAGATGTTCATGTGGTCTTTCAGCAGCTTTGCCGCCAAGCCGATGGCGTCCGCGGGGCGGACCGCGCCATTCGTCCAGACCTCAAGCGTCAGCTTGTCATAATCCGTGATCTGGCCCAGACGCGCCGCTTCCACGGTGTAATTGCACTTGCGCACCGGCGAATGGATGGAATCGATGGGAATAAATCCCAGTCCGAGTTCATCGTCGAAGTTCTTGTCGGCGGAAAT
>CAYTQA010000257.1:0-4822 GCA_964439495.1 uncultured Terriglobales bacterium
GGGGAAAAAGTTTCCAGTTGCGAGTTGATGCTCTTAAACTCGAGTCATCCTGAGTTCCGCCGCCATAAGGCGCTGCAGCTCCTCGCCCGAATTAACAGGCGCGGAATCTTCGCCCTGCTGCGATTTCCGGCGCACGAAATAATGGCTCAATGTCGGGGTCCAGGTCAGCGCGAGTCCCAAGGACGAGAGCAGCGAGACCGACATGGTGACGGCCAGGGCGCGGAAGAAGGTCCCGGTCACGCCAGTGATTGAGATCAGGGGCAGAAATACAACGATGGGAGTGATGGTCGAGCCGACCAGAGGCGCCGTGATTTCCTTCAACGCGCTTCTTACAGCCTCAAATCTTCCCTGCCCCGCATCGCGGTGCAGAACGATATTTTCGACCACCACAATGGCATCGTCGATGACCAGCCCGACTGCGGCGGCCAGCCCGCCAAGGGTCATAAGATTGAAGCTTTGCCCCATGACCTTGAGCACGATCATCGTAATCATGAGGGTCACGGGAATGACCAGCCCGGCAACCAGGGAGCTGCCCCAGTCATGAAGGAAGACCACGAGCACGATGGAAGCCAGGGCAAGACCAATGAGGATGGCGTCGCGAACGCTCTTGATGCTCTCACTCACGATGACCGACTGATCGTAATACGGCTGCAACTTCATGGTGGGCGGAAGCTCCCTGCGAAGCTGCTCCACGGCCGCATGAATGTCATCGGCCACCTTCACGGTATTGCTGTCGGGCTGCCGGTTAATGCTTAACAGGACGCCCGGCTTTCCGTTGGCGGTAACGATGGTATAAACCGGCTTCACGCTGGGAGAGACCGTCCCCAGATCGCCGAGATGGATTGGAATACCCGCGGGCGTGTTCTTGACCACGATCTGGGACAACTGCGCCGCGTCCCGCACCTGACCGCTTACCAGGGCGAGGACAAGCTGATGATTACTTTCGAAGAGTCCAGGGGAGTCGATCAGGTTGGTGCGCCGGATCGCGTCTAAAAGATCGGTGACGGTCACGCCCGATTCCAGCATCTTGGCGGGGTCGGGGGTGACCTGAAACTCAGGCTCCTGGCCGCCTTGGACTAGCACCGTGGCCACGCCGCTCACCTGGTTCAGCCGCGGCTTCACTTCATAGGTGGCCATCTCCCAAAGCTGCGTCTGAGGCACCGAGTCCGAGGTCAGGCTGTATCCGAGGATGGGGAAGCTGGCAAAGGTGAGCCGATGACTCTCAATCCTGGTGGTTGCGGGAAGGCTGGATTGTACCTTGGCCAGCGCGGAATCGACCCGCTGCAGGGTCTGGAACATGTCCACATTCCAGTCGAAGAAGAGGTCCACCTCCGCCGATCCGCGGCTGGTAATCGAGCGGACGCCCTGAATGCCCTGAATGCCGTTGACCGTCTCCTCAATGGGCCGGGTAATGGCGACCAGCATCTGGTCGATCGGCATCACGCCATTGTCAATGCCAATGACCACACGGGGAAAGTTCGTGGATGGAAATACCGCGACGGGAATCGAAAAGGCGAGATAGACCCCTACCAGGGCAAGCGTGATAATGACGAAGATGAGGGATTTTGAATTCCTGGCAAACCAAAAAGAAGCGGGGTCCTCTTTCGCCTTCTCCGCGTGTCCTTCCTGAATGGCTGTATCCACGGCCCTCCCTTAATCCTTCTCTGGCTGGCTGGCGCCCTTGGCCTTGTCGGCGGTTTTGGCGGCCCCGTTGTCTCCTTTGGCTGCGCCCTTTTCATCGCTGCTTCCGCTGGCATCGGGCTTCTCGGAGGCGACCTTGATCTCCGCGTTGTCGGTAAGGCCGTAACCACCGCTGACGATGACCTGCTCGCCTTCATTCAAACCACTGCTGATCTGGGCGTCGTTTCCGTTGCGGATCCCGACGGTGACTTTTTTCTGATGGGCCTTGTCGTCGCTGCCCGCCACCATGACGGCAAAACCGCCATCGGGGTCGGGCTGAAGCGCATTGGCGGGGACCAGTATGGCGTCCTTTACTGTGCGCGCTTCAATGGAGATGTTCCCGGTGAGTCCAGGTTTGATTGCTCCACCCCGGTTCGGCGCCTGCATCCATACCTCAATGGTGGTGCTATTGGGATCGGTCGCCGCATTCACGAAGGTCACCTTGCCCTGAACATCGCCCACACCGGTGACGGTAATTTTTCCGGGATTTCCAACCTTCAACAGCACCGCCTCATTTTGCGGCACATGCGCCCGGGCCACGATTTGAGAATTATTTACGACGGTAATAAAAGGGGTCCCAGCCTGCGCCACCTCGCCGACATAGAGGTTCCGCTGAGTGATAATGCCATTGATCGGGCTTCGTATCTCCGAATAACTTAACTGCGCCTCCGCATTCAGGTACTTGCCCTTGGCCGAGGCCAGCTGACCGTTGGCAGCCTTCACCTCCTGCTGCCGGTTGACCTTCTCCACCGATTGCAGGTGGCGCAGGGAAATCTCATACTGACTTTTTGCCTGCACCAGCGCAACCGCTGCCTGGTCCAGGTCCTTGCGTGGAAGGGCACCCTGCTTGAACAAGTCCTCCCTGCTGTTATAAAGCTTTTGCTGCGCGTCCAGGGTCTCCCGGGCGGTGCTTACATCGAGCTGCGCCTTCTGCACCTCTTCCGGGATCGAAGAGGCCGTAGCGGTCTCATAAGTGGCCTGCGCCTGCGCGTACTGGCCCTGATTATCCATTGCGGTCGCCGCAAGGTCCTTATTTTCCAGTGTCGCCAGGAGCTGGCCGGTGCGCACATGGGAGCCAGGATGGACATAGAACTGCTTCACCGGCGCGGTCAGCTTCGGGGCCAACGCGGCCTGCTCCAGGGGATAGATCACGGCATCCGCGGTGACCACTTCCGTGATTGGGCCTTTTTTCGCGGGCTCGACCTGGACGGTGGTAACGGGTTCCGTCTCCTTCGCGCTCTTGCTGCATCCGCCCGGCAACCAGGCCAGGACGATCGCTATCAGCAGCAGAGAGCTTGGGCGTAATGTCGTTCTCATGTGCATTCTTTTATACAGCGTCTTCAGACCGCGAACCTAAAATGTTCCCGCCAGGGATTGCAGCCCCGCCAGCGCAACCCGATATCGTACCTGGCCATCGGAGTAGGCCATGCGAGCGGATGCAAGGCTGTTGGCGGCATCCACCAGCTCCAGAGCGGTGGCATCGCCGGCGCGGTAGCGCAATTCGGTCAGACGCAGGCTCTCCTCTCCCAGTTGCACACTGGAGCGCAGCATATCAAGCTCGGAGAGTGAGATCCTGGCCTCGTCATAGCGCGTGGCCAGATCGCTCAGCAGCTTGCGCTGGGCAAAACTCAACTGTACCCTGGCCAGCTTTAACCTCGATTCGCTCTGCTTGATCCTGCTGTGAATCGTCCCCCAGTCCCAAACCGGAATCAATAGAGTGGCGGAGGCTGAATACCCTAAATTACGAAAGCCATCGGGATTATGGACCGCAAAATGGGTAGCATCAATGCCATAAAAGTAGTCGAGCGTCAGCGATGGCAGATATGCGGCCCTCGCTCCCGTCAGTTCGGACTGGGCTGCCTGGCTTGCCGCCAATGCGGCCGCGATGTCCGGATTCCCCTTCTTCGCCAACTCCCGAATCTGGTCTTCGGAGGGAAGCGGGGGTACGACGTCCAGGCCATCAGTCAGGGCGAAATCCTGGTTCAGATCGGTGGAGACCAGGACAGCCAGATCGAGCCGCGCCTTCAACAGCGCTCCGGTGGCATCGGCCACAGCCCGGCGCTTGTCATTGGCCTGTATCTGGGCCTTGATAACGTCGGAGTGCGCGACCTCTCCACCGTTTTCCAGTTGCTGGCTCAAAGTCACGAAGCGGTCGGCATCGCCTGCCGCCTGCTGCGCCGCCGTGAGCTTTTGCTGTGCGGCGGTCAGGCCGAAATAATTCTGGACAACTGTGGCGACCAACCCCCGCGATGCGATCGTCGCCCTGGCCCTGGCGAGGGCCGCAGCCGCAGCCGTCCTGCGATATTCGGCGAATTGCGCCATTGAAACCACTTGATGCGCATTGCCCTGACTTACATATTCGTGCACCGCGTTATTGGCGATGTATCGGATGGCGGGCGGCAACCCTTCTCCTTCCGTGTAGAGATACTGGTTGTTGTAGGTGACGGAAGGCAGCAGGGCCGAGCGAGCAATGTTGCGGGCCTGGGCGGCCACTTCAGCGTCAGTCGCTGCGCTTTGCAAGTCCGGATTCAAAAGCTGCGCCCGCTTGATGGCGTCGGCCAGCGAGAGCTGCACGGTTGAGGCCGGGGCAGACGCAGGTTGCTGGACAATGCCGCCAGCCTGCGGCCCAACCCGGGGCTGGACCACCGGGGTTTCCGTAGTTTGAAACGGGGCCGCGAACAGAGGAGCAGCCAGAAGAATCTTGATGGCCATGCCGGAGCAGAGGACATTCCGCCATTTCGATTGAAGCACGAGCTTGATCGTCAGTTCCGTCATGCAAGCAGTTTACATAGAGGACGAGGTTGCGACAGCTAAGTTTCAAGAATTTAAAACTCTCTATCAATTGTCATCCAGAGTGAGCACGCAGTGCGAGCGAAGGACCCCGAGAGAGTACAGGTCTTAAATGCGGTTACAGGCTTTTCAACGATAAAAGCGGGGAGTATTCCATTCGGAATGACAATTGGGCATGGAGAGAATGCCTGACGCTGCAATTAAGAATGCTGCATTTTCGGGGTCCTTCGCTTGCGCTTGGCTCGCACGCTCGCCTTGCGCGGCGCTCTGGATGACAAAATTACTAAGAGGGAAGTAAAAGAGGATGCGGCGCTCTGGATGACAAGGTTGAGGGATGATGTGGAGGGAGAGC
>CAYTQA010000258.1:0-4821 GCA_964439495.1 uncultured Terriglobales bacterium
TTCTCGGCGGTTGCAGCAGCTTCAAGAATTGGCGCGCACCAGAGGCTTGCGGCCAGGAAGAGGATGGGAATCGAACTTCGCATTGGGCTCGGGTCCTATAGGGGAGATGGTGTTTTCCATTTGCAGCTACACGCATACGGATTCGGGCAGCCCAGCGCTTGTGCGCCAGGCGCCTCGATTTGTATGAGAAGGGGCGCTCAGACACGCTGACCGGCGCCCTTCTCGGCCGAACAATTACGGCTCCTGCACGAGCTGGAACATCTGCGCTCCAGTCCCATTGCAGGTATATTGGTCCAGTTGCACACCGTTCTGCGTCGACGCTCCCGGAGTATCCAGGCACAAGCCGCTATACCGGTTTACAAACTGGAAGCTGCTTCCCTTCTGCTGCGGGACCCATTGCTGGTTGCTGCCCCCGCCGTAGGACCATAGCTGAATTCCAGTACCGGAGGACGTAGACCAGCCAGTATCGTCCCACACCAGCCCCGCGTTCCTGCTTACAACTTTGTAGTAGCCGCTGTCGGTCGGTACGAATTGCCATTCCTGGTTGTACTGGTCCGTGCCGCACTGCCACTGCTGCACCTTGGTCCCGTTCGAGGTGCCCCAAGCCGCATCGTCAACACAGGACCCGCTGTTCTGATTGACCACCTTGTACCAGGCGTTGGGGTTGATCGAGCCGGCCCCGCCCTGCCACTTGCGGATACGCGCGTAATCCACGGTCATGGTGGCCGGCCATGGGGTGTTGCTGTCCGGTCCAGGGTTGGGCCAATTGCCGCCGACCGCCACGTTCAGCAGGAGGAAGAAGTTGCCGTTGTCAAATTCCCATGTTCCGCCGCTGCTGCTTGGGGTGAGGGTGACGAATGGGTGAGTGTAGTCGTCCACGAAGAACTGTACCGTCTGCGGATACCAGTTCACGCCGTAGATGTGGTAGGCGCTGTTGATCGGAGAGGAGACCCCGGTCTGGTTCCCGGTATTAAACCCATTCCCGCCATGCAGGCTCGATTGGATGGTGCTGCTACCCATCTGCGGAACATTTTCCATGATGTCGATTTCACCGCAGTTCGGCCAGCTGGTACCCGTCATGATGGAATTGCCGAGCATCCAGAATGCGGGCCACAGGCCGTCGCCATAAGGGATCTTCATGCGGGCCTCAATCAGTCCGTACTGCGTGGAGACGTTCGGGTACGAGCGCAGGCGCGCCGACGTGTAGGTGCTGCCAACCGGAAAAGCTTTGATCACCAGGTTTCCATTGCCATCCTGATAGGCATTGGGGTTGCTGGAGCTGCAAGGATATGTGTTGTTGCCATAGGGGCAATAGTACTCAAGCTCATTGTTGCCCCACCCATTGTTATTGCCGGTCTCCATAAACCAGTTGTAAGTGTTCGGAGACCCGTAGCCTCCGTTGAATTCGTCGTTCCAGGTCATGTTATAAACCTGGGCGTGTGACTGCTGCCTGCCGATCACGAAAACTACCGTCATTATGGCAAGCACCGCCATCCATTTTTTACAGTTCATCTTTCCACCCCTCCGCATTTCGTGCTTGTTCGTCATTTGCTGGCACTGGAGCCTTCCGGTCCGCTGAACCTGCCAGGATGCAGCGCAGGAGAGTGCTGGCGAACCACAAAACGGGACAAATTATGCATCAAGTGAGAATGCTCCACAACTGTACATCCGTATAAGTACGGCCGACACACGCGAACTCCTGCGGCAAGAGTTGAGGCCAGGGAACATGAACATACGGCTCCGCTCCGCGCAACCTGCAGTTCGGCGCGAAGTTCGCTTTCTAGTCCGATCCAGGATATCGCGTGCGGGACTTGCATCCGCCAAGTCTCGCACGTAACCTGAATTCTCTTCGTTCTTCCGCTCGTTTGTTACAATCATCCGGACATGCACACCATCCGGCGCTCACCTGCCATCTTCTTCTGCCTGTTTACAGCGCTCTCCTTCGTCCATGCCCAAAGCAACACATTGCCGAGCGAGACCCCTGCCGAGTTTAAGCCTGCGACGGACCAACTCGATTACAGCCGCCGCGATGTCATGGTCCCGATGCGCGACGGGATCAAGCTGCACACGGTAATCCTGGTGCCGAAAGGCGCAAGCCATGCGCCGATCCTGCTGACGCGCACGCCCTATGATGCCACCAAGCTCACCAGCCACGCCGAGAGCGCGCATCTCGCCTCGATCCTGAATGGCTACGACAACGCTACCGATGTGATCGTGGACGGGGGCTATATCCGCGTCATTCAAGATGTGCGCGGAAAACATGGCTCGGAGGGCGACTATGTAATGAATCGTCCGCTGCATGGCCCGCTGAACCCGACCAGCGTGGACCATTCCACGGATACCTATGACACTATCGACTGGCTGGTAAAGAACGTTCCTGAATCCAATGGCAAGGTGGGGATACTGGGCATCTCCTATGATGGCTTTCTTCCTCTTATGGCGCTCATCAACCCGCATCCCGCGTTGAAAGTCGCCGTCCCGATGAACCCGATGGTGGATGGATGGATAGGCGATGACTGGTTCCATAATGGCGCTTTCCGTCAGCAGGGCATGCCATATATCTACGATCAGGAGGCCTCGCGCGATAGCAAGATAAAGTGGTTCTCCACGTTCTACGACGATTACGACATGTTCATGCAGGCAGGCTCCGCCGGTGACCTGGGAAGAAGCCGCGGGCTGGAGCAAGTTGGGTTTTGGCGGAAGGTCCTGGAACATCCCAGCTATGACGCGTTCTGGCAACAACAGGCGATGGACAAGGTCCTTGCCACTCAACGGTTAAAGGTCCCTACACTGCTAGTGCACAGCCTCTGGGACCAGGAAGACATCTACGGGGCCCCCGCGGTTTACAAGGCCATCAAACCCAAGGACACCAATAACCTGGTTTATCTGGTAATGGGGCCCTGGCACCATGGACAGGAGATCCATGAAGGCAGCAGCCTTGGCCCTGTTAAGTTCAACAGCGACACCGCCCTTTACTTTCGTCAGAACGTGCTCGCCCCATTTCTGGCCCAATATCTGAAGGATGGCGCTCCAAAGGCCACCCTCGCTCCGGTCACCGCCTTTGAAACCGGCGTGAATACGTGGCAGAATCTACCCTCCTGGCCCCCGCCCGAGTCACACCCCGCCCGCCTGTACCTGAACTCGGGCCAGACAGTCAGCTTCAGCGCTCCAGCGGATTCTGCCGCGGCCTATGACGAATACATTTCCGACCCTGCAAAGCCGGTTCCCTTCCATGCGCGGCCCATGTCTTTCGATGAAAAGACGGAATGGGCGGAATGGCTGGTCTCCGATCAGCGGGAAGCCTCCGGGCGGCCCGATGTAGCCGTCTTTACCTCCAGCGTGCTGAAGGAAGCCGTAAAGATCAGTGGACAACCGGTGGTCAACCTGATCGCTTCGACCAGCGGCACGGACTCAGATTGGGTGGTCAAGCTTATAGACGTCTACCCCGGTGAAGTAGCAGATCAAGCCGCAATGGGTGGCTATCAGCTGATGATCTCCGCCGATATCTTCCGCGGCCGCTACCGCGAAGGCCTCTCCTCGCCCAAACCCATCGCCTCCAATCAACCACTGCTTTACAAGTGGGCGCTCCCCAACGCCAACCATGTATTCCTGCCCGGGCACCGCATCATGGTCCAGGTGCAATCAAGCTGGTTCCCTCTTTATGACCGCAATCCGCAAAAGTTTGTGCCCAGCATCTTCTGGGCAAAGCCGCAGGACTATCAGAAGGCGACGCAGCGCATTTATCACGCTCCCGATCATGCCAGTTTCATAGAACTCCCCGTGCTAGGCGGCAGGTAGCTAAAGAATAGCCTAGACCGAAATACTTGACTTCCATGAGACAATGGGCGGCGTCTTCGGAAGGAGAAGACTTCTACATGAAAATACGTAGCCTCAACGTCACTAAGCTTTTGGCAAGTATGGTTACACTTCGCGTATTCTGGGCGATTTCGATGCAGCTATTTGTGGTCGGGACCTTTTGTGCCCTGGCTCCGGCGCAGAGCGTCGTAAAAATCACGGGAACGCAGGGAAACTGGCAACTTACCCTTAATGGCCAGCCTTATTACATCAAGGGGCTGGATTACGGACCGGACCTCAAGACCACGCAAAGCACGACCAACGGGTATGTGGCTGACCTGGTTGCAACCGGCGCCAATACAACCCGCACCTGGGGCACAGGGAGCACCACCGGAAACCTTCTCACCGCTGTCGATCTTAAAAACGCTCATGTGGTAATGGGCTTCTGGCTCAACCAGAACGTGAATTACTGTACCTCAAGTAATCTGAGTACGACGCTGAACCAGATCGTGAATTGGGTGAACACCTATAAAAACGATCCTGGCGTGCTGATCTGGGACATCGGCAATGAGGTGATCCTTCAAGCCCAGAATTACTTTTCGGGTACCACCCTGCAAAATGACCGGGTCTGTTATGCAAAATTTGTAAACCAGATCTCCCAGGCGATACACTCCGCCGATCCGAATCATCCCACCACATCGACGGACGCATGGACCGGAGCATGGCCTTATTATGCCTCTTACTCTCCAGACCTCGATCTCCTCGCGGTAAATTCCTACGGCGGCATCTGCTCGGTTCAGAGCGCATGGGCAGCAGGACCCACAGGCAGCGGGCCGAGCTACACGAAGCCGTACATTGTCACCGAATTCGGACCGCATGGTGAGTGGGAGGTGCCGAATGATTCGAATGGCGTGCCTCTGGAACCCACCGATCCGCAAAAAGCGCAGGCATATAAAGATGCCTGGGTGTGCATTACCGGATCGAATGGCAATGGGGCCGCTGGAGTTTCGCTGGGAGCAACAGCAT
>CAYTQA010000259.1:0-4819 GCA_964439495.1 uncultured Terriglobales bacterium
CAGGGGCCAATCTGTCCGAAGTAGGTGCTGCACCAGCAGATCGGCTCCGGCAGATCGGTGGCATGCAGCTTCCCGCTGAGCGGGTAATACGTGGGAATTGCGCTGGTGATGGTCTTAATCAGCCCGGGATTATCTCCGGCCTGAGTGACATTGATACGGTTGGCCGACCACGAAAACTGGAAGTCGTTGACAGCGGTCGCGCCGATGGTAGTGGAGAGTTTACCGACCGCCATCTTGCCGGGCTGGTTCCATGCATCGCTGATCGCCGGCCATGACTGATCGCCCCACAGGCCGCCTTCTTCGTAGCCATGCTGTCCGTTCACCCAGGAGTCCTGAGTGTACTTGAGCATCAAGGTGGTGTTGTGGGTGAGGTTTATATCTCCGCGGATGTTCTCTTCGCGCCAGTCCAGCGGAATGTTGACCTGCGCCACCCAGTTGGTGGTGGCGCACGGATTCGATCCCGTGGGATTAGGCATTTGCGACAAATAGGCCTGTCCAGCGGGGCTGATACGGTTCGCCGGAATGGTATAGCCGGGGAAGTAGCTGCCGGTCGTCGGATCAATTGGCATGCGATTCAGGCAATTTGACAGATCCGAGAAGTTCCCGCTGTTCTTTTCCTGCGCGGTAGGCACCCATGCGGTGCGTACTTGGCCGCGGCGCTCCTTGTTCCACTCTTCCGACCAGAAAAAGAATATCTTGTCCTTCTTGATCGGTCCGCCAATGGTATATCCATAATCATTGCGGCGCAGCTTCTGCTTGCGGCAACTTACGGGATTGGCAGCGCAACTGGTGGGATCGGCGCCCAGGAAGTAGTCCTTGGCGTTGAGGAAGTCATTACGGCCAAAGTAATAGACATCGCCATGGAAGCCGTTGGTGCCGCCCTTAGTGACAATGTTGACCTGCGCGCCACCCGCGCCGCCATACTCCGGCCCGTAGCTGTTGCGCAAAATCTTGAACTCTTCAATCCCGTCGATCGACGGATAGAGCAGGATGGTGCGCTGGGAGCCAATGTCATTATTGTTGGCGCCGTCCACACGCCACTGGTTGGCATTGGAAGGCGCTCCGCTGAAGGAGATGTCCACGCCGGCCAGAAGGCCTTTGTTAGTCGGCGAAAAACCTTCGCCGGTTGCGGCGCCAGGAATCAGAGTAGTCAACTGGACGAAGTTGCGGCCATTGAGCGGAAGCTCACGGACTTGCTGACCACTGGTCACAGTGCCAAGCGTGCCCGTCTCGGTTTCAACCTGTATGGCGGAAGCCTCAACTTCGACCTGGGTGCCAGGATCGCCCACAGGCAATTGAAAATCGGTCCTTGTGATGTCGGAAACGTGCAGTTGCACGTTATTTTGCGTGACTTGTTTAAAGCCGGCCATGCTGACCGTGACTTTATAGGCCCCTGGTTCGAGTTCGGGGAAGGTGTAGATGCCCTCGTCATTCGTTTTGGCGCTACGGCTCACGTTCGTCGCCAGATTAACAATGGTGACGGTGGCGCCGTTGATGACCGCCCCGCTGGGATCGGTCACCGAGCCAGTAATTGTTCCAGTGACCTTCTGCGCGAAGGCTACGGAACAACTGAAAAAAACAAGAAGTACAAGCAGAGAAACAAATTGGCGCTTCATGTCAGCTCCTGGTGTTAATTCCTTCAGTACTACTCACTGCAAATGTTGCAATACAATCTGCCACAGCTGGCCCCTGACCGCTAGAGACACTTTTTATGGGGGTAATATAAGCCCCAGCGGTTATACACAACTTCCGCTGCACGGGTCAATAGTAATTTTTAATTAATTGTTCACATGAGTGGTAACGCCGCTTGGATTGGAGCAAATGGAGCGTCGCCTCCGTCAGCTGGTGGCATCTCGATCATCGTTGAAGCGACTGCCCACATCAGTTTTTGATTCGCGCTCCTATTTTTCATAAGTGAGTCGTGAGGCATTATAGTATTTCATCCATGCAGAGGCGATGGTGCGTTGCTTTCTTGGCTTCTCTTTTATGCGTTGCGCCCGGCCTTTTGTTCGGCAAGGGTAAAGCCCGCACTACCTACCAGCTCATTCCCAACCAGCAGGCCATCATCGCCCATCCCACTGTCGCTCGCGCCCAGCGTCCCTGTGAAAACTGGGCATGGGCGGCGGCGCTCGACTCCCTGCTCCGGGCCAAACAGGCTGCCACTGGCCAGGAGTATCAGGTCCTGCGCCTCTTCGGCGGAGATCTGTGCACGGAGGTAAAAAGTTATGCGGAATTAGCGGAGAAGATCAGCCACGAATACACCATGCCCGACGGCCGCAGATTCCTCTTACAGGCGAATTATGCTGAAGGAGCTCCAGCCTCCCTGGAGCCTCTGATCGCGGCAATGAAGGAGCAACATCCCCTCATGCTGATCTGGAAACATCATCCGTACGTGATGGTTGGCGTCCTCTATGACGAATATGTCGCGCTCAATGGTTCCCGGCTTTTCAAACTGAAAGAGTTGCGGCTGGTGGATCCGGTGGAGGGCACGAACCTGAGCTTTGTCCCCGATAAGGACGACCCCGCGCTCATCGATGGAGTGATGAACGTTACGGTGACAACCCTTCAGCTTTATCAAATGCGATAGGAGCTCGCGGCGCCGCCGCTATTTCCGGTCGCTCTGGCCTTCTCCTTTGAAGACCTCCCCATCCTTCATGACAAAGCTGACCTTCTGAAGGAGCTTTATATCCTGCAGTGGATCGCCTTCCACGGCAACCAGGTCGGCGTATGCGCCGGGAGCGACCACGCCCAGCTTGCCTTGCATGCTGAGCAATTCAGCGGCTCGCGAAGTGGCCGCCTGGATCGCCTGCATGGGGGTCATCCCAAACTGGACCATATAGGGAAATTCCTGCGCGATGGGTTCCGTCCATGAAAAGCCGCCCACATCCGTGCCGAATGCGATCTTCACGCCAGCCTTGAGCGCCTTGTGAAAGGAGGAGCCATGATTTGCAGCGCGGGCACGATCACGAAGGCCCTCCGGTGTATTTTCAGCCGCCCAATCCTTATAGTAAATCGCCAGCGTGGGCACATACCATGTCCCTTGCCTTACCATCTGCTGAATGGCGGCATCATCGAGATCGAGGCCGTGCTCGATGGAATCGCACCCGCCGTCCAGGGCACGATGCAGTCCAATGCCGTTGTAGGCATGGCAGGCCACCTTTTTGCCCCAGCCATGCGTCTCGTCCACCACGGCCTTCAGCTCCTCCACGGTGAGCGTGGGCTGTGAGACCAGATGGCCCTGCTCGTCCACCCATGAGCGGTGAGTCATATAGAGACCTTGATCCAGTCGGCGCCGTGATCGAGTTGTTCCCGCGCGGCCTTGCGGGCCTCAACCGGGCCGTCCACAAGTTGAGCGCCCTTGGGGACCTGGATTTCCGGGGCATAGCCCTCCAGAGGATATCCGCCGGTGGTGGAAATGGCGCGGGTGGCGGCATAGATTCGCGGCCCCGGGATATATCCCTTTTCAATCGCCTGCTTGATGCCGACATCTCCATAGCCGGCGCCCTCGGTTTCAAGATCGCGAATGGTGGTGAATCCCTGCTCCAGGCAGCGCCGTGCCGAAACCGTCGCCCGGGCGGCGCGAAAAGAGAGCGGATATTTCAGGAGCTGAATGTCATAGCCCCCTTCGGCGGGGTCTTCTCCTTGCAGAAATATGTGAGTATGCGTGTCAATGAGGCCGGGCAGCAGGGTCGCGGAAGAGAGGTCTATGACCTTTGCTCCCGGAATAGCTTGAGCGGGAGCATCGCCCACACTCACAATGCGATTGCCGCGGACCACGATCGTCTGATTGCGCAAGGGCTGCGCGCTCTTTCCGTCGATCAGGTAACCGGCGTGAATGATCGTGACCGGCCCGGCGCTTGCTCCAGCCTCTCCGTTCCCCGGTCCCTGGGCGAAAACGGGTCCGCACAGCAGCAGGCAGCCCAATAATGAAGTGGCAATCTTATCTTTCATATATGCGCTTCTTCCTCCGTGACTATGGCATCCGCTTCAATTTCCACCAGCATGCGCGGATCGTACAACGCCTGGACCACCACCAGCGTGGCCGCGGGCCTGGTCTCGCGAAAGAACTCGCCGTGCGCCCGCGTCACCTTGTCCCGGTCTTCAATATTGGTCAGGAACATGCGCGTGCGGACCACATCGCGCATGGCCGCCCCGGCGTTGCCAAGGGCGCGTTCGATGTTGCGGAAGATCTGGACGGATTGCGCATAAGCGTCGCCGATGCCGACGATCTCGCCACGTTCGTTAGTGGCGGTGGTCCCAGCCACGTGGATATGGGCCCCCACCCGGACCGCGCGCGAATACCCCACAACCGGTTCCCACGGAGCTCCGCTCGAGTAGTTGGTCCTTTTCATAAAAATGTGGAGCAGACATTCTTGCACACTTTGCGCGGTAATTACTTTAGTGCGCACTATCGTGTCTTGTTGAAGCAGGCAAACAATGGAACCCTTGTTTCAGCTATATAGCTTTTAAAACCGCTTCAATAAGGCACACTATGAAAATATGGAGGTCCATATTACTGGTGGGTTTTCTATCCGGCCAACTCGTCTACGCAGACTCTCAGGACCGGGCAATCGTATTGAAGGTCACGCCTGAATACCCCGCCCTGGCAAGAAAATACAACATCTCTGGGTCGGTGAAGCTCCGCATCACCATCAGCCCCAAAGGGACTGTAACCAAAGCGGAGCCTATGGGTGGAAGTCCTTTATTGCTGGGATCGGCGCAGACAGCCGTGCTCAAGTGGAAGTATGCTCCTTCCGCCGCCGAAACCACCTCAATCGTCTCCATTACCTTTGACGGCTCGAAGTAAACCCTTTTGACG
>CAYTQA010000260.1:0-4803 GCA_964439495.1 uncultured Terriglobales bacterium
GAGCTTGCGCAGACGGCTTCCCTTGCGGGTATGCTCGGCGGCAAACTGCTCCGCGGTAATCGCGGAAGATAGAAGATAAGGAGCGCCGCTGTAAAGGCCCTTGGGCAATTCGTCCCACATCGCCGCCTGCGGACGCCGCACGGCGAGGAGGTCGAGCGGCAAATGCAGCTCGGCGAGCCGTTGCCATGCGGCCTGGAGCCGTTCGCGACTGCCCTGCGCCAGGTAATCGCGATAATCGAAGAGACATTCGCCTAAAAAACGGAGCTGTTTTGATTTGGGATCGATGGCCGCTGGGAGGATGGCCGCTCCCGAATCGCTCTCCGCAAAGACCACATAGGGCTCCTCGCGCGCGGCAAAGATGCGGGCCGCGGCATGGTTCCAATCGAATTTCTGGAAAAGGGTCAGATCCGGAGTCCACAGAGATTCCCATGCGGAGCGAAGCTTCTCCATCTCCGCCGCGGACCGAGCCACTTCAATTCGAAACAAACCTGTCCCCCAGCGCGCAATTGTTCAGACTCGCGTCCGCAAACCGATCCAACAACTTAGACGCAAGCTACGGTCGGACGGATGTTTACGCCATTCTTCTTCCCTGAAAGTTTCTTTCGTGAATGCAAACGCTGGCCGCTTCGTTGCGTTTCGCCCCGGACGTAAGTAGAATAGAAGTTGAAATTGAAATTCATTTTCATAATCTAAGCTATGTTGCAGGCACTTATCGTTACACTGCGCGAAGGGGTGGAGGCCGCCCTGATCGTGGGCATTGTTCTTGCTTATCTCAGGAAGATCGGCCGCTCCGACCTGCGCAAGATCGTTTATATCGCGCTGATTGCGGCCTTCCTGTGCAGCATTGGGGTGGCCATCGTCCTCGCCCGCACTCAGTTCAATCAGGACATTTTTGAGGGCGTGGTCATGCTGGCGGCCGCGGTATTTGTGGTCAGCATGATTGTCTTCATGATGCGCGCCTCAAAGAAGCTGAAGGGCGAGATCGAAGGCAGGCTCCAGACCCTTGCCGGCGAGAGCTCGACCTTCGGGGTCTTTCTTTTTGTCTTCCTCATGGTGCTGCGGGAGGGGGTCGAGACCGTGCTCATCCTCTCGGCGGTGTCGCTCAATTCGACGGAGCTCATGAGCTTTATCGGCACGCTTGCGGGGGTGGCGCTTTCCATTGTCTTTGGAGTCATGTTCGTCAAGGGCAGCGTGCGCATCAACCTGCAAAAGTTCTTCCGGATCACGACCGCGATCCTGTTTCTTGTGGCCGCCCAACTCCTGGTCTCCGGATTGCACGAACTTTCGGAAAATGGGGTGCTGCCTTCGAGCCGCAAGGAGATGGCGATGATCGGCCCAATTGTGCGCAACGACTTTTTCTTCTTTGTGACCATCGTGGCGCTGGCCGCCCTGATGTTTCTTTTCGATCAACGACGACGCTCTCCGGAGGCAGCTTCCCCGGAATCGGGCGCGGCGCGGCGCAAGGCCACATGGAGCTCGCGCCGGGAGCGACTGTGGGCGGCTGCGGTCTATCTGAGCTCCTTCGTTTTCATTGTGCTGGTCACGGCGCAGTTTATTTATGCCAAGAGCACCACTTCCCTGTCGCCGGCAAATGAGATCGTTTTTGTAAACGGCAAAGCCGCGATCCCCATCGCACAATTCGCGGACGGCGACCTGCACCGTTACTCCGCCGTGGTGAATGGACAGTCCGTGCGCTTCCTGCTTTTCAAGCGGCCCGATGGCAAGGTGGTCAGCGTGATGGATGCCTGCGCCATCTGCGGCCCGGTCGGCTTCTACAAGAGCGGACAGATGCTTATCTGCAAGAACTGCTCGGCGCCGGTCAATCCTCAATCCGTGGGCGAGCCGGGTGGATGCAACCCGGTCCCTCTCTCCTCCAGCGTCTCCGGTGATTCGATCATCATCGCCGAATCGGAGCTGGCGCGCATGGCGGAGCACATAAAACAATAATCTTATGTTCCTGCGCCTGCTCTATCAATCGTTTCGCCATCAACAACGGCGCAAGCTGCTTGCCGGCTTCGCCATTATGTTTGGCGTGGCCCTGGCGACGGCCATGGTCGCGGTAAGCGTGAATATTGGCGACAAGCTGAACCACGAACTCTCCGCCTATGGAGCAAATATTCTGCTTACGCCGCAGGACGATTCGCTGATGGTGCGGGTTGGCGACGCTCAACTGAAGCCTGCCTCGGCGGGCGCATTTCTGAAGGAATCGGAGCTGCCCCGGATGAAGGGCATCTTCTGGGGGCACAATATTACGGGCTACGCGCCGATGCTGGAGAGAACAACCCTGGTGGATGGACACAGGGTCGAGGTATTGGGGACCTACTTCTCTCATCTGGTGAAATTCGGAAATGAGAGCTTTACCACGGGTGTAACCGTGACCAATCCGTGGTGGCACGTGCAGGGAAACTGGCCGGCGGAAGAGAGCAACGATGTCCTGCTCGGCAGCCGGGTCGCGAACCGGCTGAATCTGAAAATCGGCGACAGCTTCCAAATGAATGGGGTCCCGGCGCATGTTACGGGGCTGCTGGAAACCGGCGGCGAAGAAGAGAACGAGATTGTCGCGCCTCTTCATCTGGTACAAAGGGCCTTTGATGCTCCCGATGAGGTGCAGCGGGTTTACGTCCGCGCGCTTACCAAGCCGGAGGACGCCTTTGCGCGCCGCGATCCGGAGAAGCTCTCGCCCAAGGACCATGATCGCTGGTATTGCTCGCCCTATGCCAATTCCATCGCCTTCCAGCTCCATGAAACTTTTCCCCAGGCACGGGCGGAGCAGATCCGCCAGGTCGCGCAGAGCGAGGGCACGGTGCTTTCGCGCATCTCCGGCCTGATGCTGCTGGTCACGATTGCCGCGCTGATCGCCGCAGCCCTGGCCGTCTCCTCGGCGATGGCGACCACCATCTTCGAGCGCCGGAGAGAAGTCGGACTCATGAAATCCCTGGGCGCGAGCGCGCAGACGGTTGCCGCACTGTTTCTGGCAGAGTCGGCGATCCTGGCCCTGCTCTCCGGGACCGCAGGATATTTCCTCGGAGCGGTGCTGGCGCGCCAGTTGGGCCTTTCCATCTTCAACTCGCCTATCCCCGCCGGGCCTCTGTTGCTGCCCCTGGTTTTGTGCCTGGCGGTGATCGTGGCCTTTGCCGGAAGCGCCGCTCCCATCCGGCAGGCCATGAAGCTTGATCCGGTGCTGGTATTGAGGGGCGCGGCATGAGGAATTGGCAGGCCATACGTTCTCCGCTTTTTGCGCGCATGTTGCGGCGCGCGCTCACGTTTCGGCGCTCCCATACCGGCAGCGCCCTTCTGGCCCTGACCGTGGCAGCCGGAGTATCCACCGCCATGCTGGGCCTTTATCTCGATCTGGAAGCGAAGCTGCATAAGGAATTTCGGACCTACGGCGCCAACATCGTTATCAACACCAAGGATGGCCAGCCCATGCCCCAGGACGCTCTCGCCAAAGTTGAAGCCGCCCTGCCGGCGCAGGCGCTGGCGGTCCCATTTGCCTATGCGATAGCGCATACCGAGGACGGTACGCCGGTGGTCGTAGCGGGCACGGATTTCGCCGGGGTCAAAAAGCTGGATCGCTGGTGGTCTGTTTGCAATTGGCCGTCGGCTCCGGGAGAAGCATTAGTGGGAGAGCGCGCTCGAAGGTCCCTGGGCGATCAAAGCTCCTCTTATACCCTTTACTTTGGAAACAAGCCGTGGCGCGTCAATGTGGCGGGAACGCTCAAGACCGGGGCGGAGGAAGAAGACCGGATTTATATCTCGCTCCCGGAATTCGAAGGCTGGACTGGATTGCGGGCCTCCTCGATCGAGATCTCGGTCCCAGGCAGCCGACAGGAGATTCATTCGGCCCTGGCGCGTTTGGGCGCAGCCCTTCCCCGGATGGAGGTCCGTCCGGTACGCCAGATCGTGGAAGCGGAGACCGCAGTGATCTCCAAGACCAAACTGCTGATGTTTTTCGCGCTGCTGCTGATCGGCATCACGGTCACGCTCTGCGTGGTGGCCACTTTGACCTCTTCGGTCCTGGAGCGCCGCCGTGATTTTGCCATTATGAAGGCGCTGGGATCGTCGCAGATGCTCCTCAATCTGCTTTTTACCGGTGAGGCCGCTTGCCTGGGGGTAGCGGGAGCGCTGGCCGGCTACATACTTGGATCGGGGCTGGCGGCCTGGATTGGACGAGTCAACTTCCACGCCACGGTGCTGCCCTCGCTGGCGCTGTTTCCCCTGATACTGGGAGGGACCATCGGAGTGGCCCTGCTGGCATCATTATTTCCGCTCTCCAGGCTCCAGCATGTGCAGCCGGCTGGCATACTGAAAGGTGAATAATGTCGATTGAACTGGTCAATATATCGAAGAGCTACGCCGCCCGCGCCGGCCACGATGGGTCGGTGGTCCGCGCCCTGGACGGCATCTCGCTCTCGGTAAAGAAGGGCGAGTGGCTGGCCGTGATGGGTCCTTCCGGCTCGGGGAAGTCCACGCTGGTGAATCTGATCGGCTGTCTCGACCGTCCGGCAGCGGGACAGATATGGATTGATGGCGAAAATACCGCTGAGTTGTCGGGCAGCGAGCTGGACCGCTTTCGCGCCGAGAAGATTGGCTTCATCTTCCAGCAGTTTCATCTGATTCCCTACCTGACCGCCCTCGAAAACGTGATGCTGGCGCAGTTCTTTCACAGCATGACGGACAAGGAAGAGGCGCTCGATGCCCTGAAGCGGGTGGGGCTGGCGGAGCGCGCCAATCACCTCCCTTCCCAGCTTTCCGGTGGAGAGCAGCAGCGCGTCTGCATTGCCCGGGCATTGATTAACGATC
>CAYTQA010000261.1:0-4798 GCA_964439495.1 uncultured Terriglobales bacterium
CCTCCGCTCCTTCGTTCTCGATCGCATGGAGATATTGCGGAAGCGCCCGTTCGTTGTAGTCGGGCTTCTCCGAGTGCGGGACCGGAATGGCGATGCGGGGCTTCAAGTTCTCTTTAAGTTTAACCGAACCAAAAAGGAACGGCGCCGGGCATTTTGTTCAGGCGCCGCCGTTCGGGAAATCGTTATTCCAGAAAATCATTGCTCTGCAAATCATTCTTCTGCAAATCATTCTGAAAATCGCGGACCTTCCCCCCGGCCCCATCATTCGTTCGCGGGTCCGGCACCGAGGACATGGAATAGTACATGTCCTCGATGACCTTTTGCGTGCGCTCGGCGAGCGCGTCCATATCGCGCAGCGTATATCCGGCGGACGAGATTGGCTGGCCCAGCATCATATAGAGCGGACGTGGACGAAGATGAAAGCTGTTCATGGGCAGCAGCTCAAATGTGCCCACAATCGCGATAGGGACGATGTCCACCTGCGCCTTGATGGCGGCGTAGAAGGGGCCTCCCATGAAAGGCATGATGTGGCCGTCGGGCGCGCGTCCTCCTTCGGGGAAGATCACCAGCGGCATTCCTGCGCGCATGCTTTCGACGGCGGCGTTTAAGCTGCGAATTGAGGCGCGCGCATTGCTGCGGTCCACCGGAAGCTGGCCGGAGCGCTTGAGATACCAGCCCACGCAGGGCGTAGTGAAGAGTTCTTTTTTAGCGATGATGCGGAACTGAAAGGGCAGCCGCGAATAGAGCAGCGGGATATCGATGGCCGAGATGTGATTGGCCGCATAAATTGCGGCGCGCTCGCCTTCAAGGTTTTCAGCGCCGATCACGATCACAGGCGAGAGGATGGTGCCCATGATCATCCTTGACCAGAGCTGCGCAATGGCATGTTGCCGCCGTCCGCTGGAATCGAAGAAGGAGACGATCAGGGCCGCCGTCCCCAGCACGAATGTATAAAGCAGGACCAGGGGATCGAGAACAAGATAGGCCCGCAGCAGGCTGAAGAAACGGTGGATGCCGGTCGCGGGAACAGGTGCTTTCCGGGAGGCGATGCCCGGCGGTCCTTCGAGCAGCTTCTCGGTTGGATTCGCTTCCCGCATAAGTCATTTTATCCGAGCGCCACTTCTAAATCCGTTCGCATCACCACAGGGCACATTACTTTAAGGGAATCATGGCCGAGGCCGCACCCACCAGATAGACGGAGCCGGCGATGACAATTACGCCATTGTCCGGAGTCAGTTCAATGGCCAGCGCCAATGCCCTGGCCAGATCGGGCTCGGCGATGGCTTCGTTTCCCATGCGCGCGGCGATCTCGCGTATCTCTTCCGGAGCGGCGGCGCGCGGGTTCTCTACTCGGGTCACGATCACCGGTTCAGCGATAGGAAAGAGTATCTGCGCCATCTCATGGATGGCCTTATCGCGCATCGCCCCAAAGACCAGCGTGATCGGACGCTCACCACAATATTCTGAGATGGCGGCCCGCAACGCCCAGGCGCCTGCCGGATTGTGGGCGACGTCCAGCAGAATGTCGGGATGCGACCTTCCGCGCGCGATCACCTGAAAACGTCCCGGCCATCGGGTCTGGCGAATCCCCTGCTCGATGTTTGCCGGTGTAATCCGGAACCCGAAGCTGGCGTTCAACTCTTCCGCCGCGGCGATTGCCAGGGCGATATTGCGCAACTGGTGCCGCCCCAGCAAGGGCGAATCCACATGGATCTGCTCGCCCATCACGGTAATTGGATAACGATTGCGCAACACCAGGTCTCCGGACGTGGATTGCCGCGCCGGGCTGAATTCCTCAAACTTGTCCGCCCCGGGCGAGACTGGAGGAACATACCGCACCGCGCTGACGGCGCGCGCATTGCGCTCCATGCAAACCTTTCCGATCACCTCATTGGCCTCGGGATGCTGCGGCAGCGTGATCAGCACGCCATTGGGACGAATGATTCCCGCCTTTTCATAGGCGATCTTGCCGATGGTATCGCCCAGCCATTCGGTATGGTCAAGCGCGACGTCGGTAATGATGGAGAGCAGCGGGCCGGAGACATTAGTCGCATCCAGCCGGCCTCCCATCCCCACTTCGAGCACCGCAATCTCAACTCGCAGGCTGGCGAAGTACTCGAAGGCCATGGCGGTAAGCATCTCGAAAAAGCTGGGATGCATGGCCAGCTCGCCGCGCGCGACCAGATCGCGGGCAGCCTCTTCGACGCGGCGGTGCATCTCCGCGAATTCGGCATCACTGATCTCCTCGCCATCGATCTGAATGCGCTCGTTGGGACGAAGAAGATGAGGAGAGGTATAAAGCCCCACCCGATGCCCCGTCGCTTGCAGTATGCCGGCCAGGGTCGCGGAAGTGGAGCCCTTGCCATTGGTCCCGGCAACCAGGATGCTGGGAAAGCGCCGCTCCGGATGTCCGAGGGCAGAGGTCAGCACGCGCATATTCTCCAGATCGAATTTGCGCACGCTCTTCTGCCCGGGAGCTTTCGCCAGCTCCGGACCCAGGGCAAAAAGATTTTCTAAAGCCGCCTGATAGGACATGTGGACCGAATCCATTTTAATGGCTCATCGGTATTTACCACAGAGACATCCATTTCGACCGCGCTCCGGGCAGGCTATGCTACAGAAAAAGCTCTGGAATTTCACCACAGGAGACGCAGAGCCACAGAGAAAACTTAAGGGTACAAGAGGGAAAGAGTATGGCCTTGGGAAGAACATTGCTGTATCTGAAACCGGGTAATCTGAGGACTATATTCCGAAACCTGCAACCTGAAAGCTGCCATCTAAGAGCTGTTACCTGAGAGCTTCTTTTCCTGCTTCTTGGGAATCGGACCGCGAAATTCTTCATCCAATTCCTGATGAGAAAAACCCAGCCCGCGGCCCTCACCAGGGGGACTGCTTTGTTGATGGCGGTGGTGAGCGGCGTCTCCGTGGCCAATCTCTACTACTGCCAGCCCCTGCTCTCCGATATCGCCCGCAGTTTCCACAGCACTGCCGCCCAGGCAGGCATTGTGGCCACCTGCACCCAGATCGGATATGCGTTGGGAATGCTGCTCTTCGCTCCGCTGGGCGACACCCGCGACCGCCGGCAGCTTATCTTTACCATGCTGATCTGTACCTCGGTGGCCCTGGTTTCGGCGGCCCTGGCGCGCACCATGCTTTGGCTTCAGCTAGCCAGCCTGGCCGTCGGGATTGCTACCATCGTGCCGCAACTGGTGGTGCCCTTCGCCGCCCATCTGGCCAGTCCACAAGAGCGCGGACGCGCCGTGGGAACGGTGATGAGCGGGGTCCTGATCGGCATCCTGCTGACCCGCACCTTCAGCGGCTTTATCGGGGGGACTTTTGGATGGCGCGTCATCTTCTGGATAGGCGCGATCCTCATGGCACTCCTGGCGGTAATGGTCCGGACGCTGTTGCCCTCCTCCCAGCCCGCAATGTCCGCGCGCTACCATGAATTGCTCTCCTCGCTTCCGGCGCTGATCAGGGAGCAGCCGCAACTGCGGGCGGCAATGCTCACCGGCAGCCTGCTATTCCTGTCATTCAGCGCCTTCTGGACCACCCTGGTCTTCCAGCTGGGCAGGGCCCCGCTGCACTATGGCAGCAAGGTCGCCGGGCTGTTTGGGCTGGTGGGAGCGGCAAGCGCCTCGGCCGCCCCAATTGTGGGCCGGATTGCCGACCGTCGCGGGCCGCGGCACACCCTGGGTATTGCCCTGCTGCTCGCCGCTTCCTCGTTCCTGGCGCTGTATGCCTTGGGGGCGCATCTTTGGGGACTTGCGATTGGAGTGGTGCTGCTGGACGTAGGGGTGCAGGCGGGACACGTCTCTAATCAGATCCGCATCTTCGCCCTCAAGCCCGAGGCGCAAAACCGGCTCAATACGATTTATATGGTCTTCTATTTCGCCGGAGGCTCACTGGGCTCGCTGCTTGGGGTCTTCGCCTGGCATCACTGGCAATGGAGCGGCGTCTGCATCGTTGGCCTGGCAGCGCTTGCGGTTTCGCTGGGCTACCATTACCTGCTGGCCGGCCCATCGCCCGCCCGGAGGGAGGAGATGGTTGGAGCAGGGATCAGGTAGCAGCCATCAGATGCAGCTCTCAGATAGCAGCATCTCAGATGCCAGGTCTCGGATGGCAGCCATACCTTTTGCCTCCTGCCGCTGAGTTTTTTCTCTGTGGCTCTGTGTCTCTTGTGGTGAATCTGGTTTCGCGTTTCCGTAACGAAACGTGCGGTTTTTGCACCAACTCCAATGCAATCGCGACAGGCCCAATGGGATTAAGCGCGGAAATCCACGGGAAATTCACAGCCGCGGGGTTGCGCAAGTCGGCGCACCTTGGTATAACAGTATTCGAACACAAGAGATAAGTGGCGGTCAGCGAGACGGGGCAAGAGGCGTAAGATTGAATCGAACGCGTTTCCCGGGCATCTGATAGTAAGCCACCTAAAAGGCAGCCCCAAGCGCCAGCAATTTTAGGGGTGGTAGTTTGAAGCCAAGCAAGGGATGGGCTTCAAAAGGTTCCGCGCAAGGTCGCAGTAACCTCCTAAAAGTTCTTTATTAAGATTGATCGCTTCCGGGCGTTTTCGTCCGCAACATAGGACGGAGGCCGGGAAGCGGATTTATCGCGCGCGCGAAATGTCAGCGTATCCGTGATTCCAGGCGTCCATCGCAATTTGATTTGCGTATTTACGATCGCCGTGAAGAGAGCGGAAGAGATTCGACGAAAGAAAATCGTCGCTTTACGCTTGACAGTCCGCAGCAGCTCGCGGTAAGTTTGAAAGGTTCGCCTCTAAGCGCCGGAAGGCGCAGTG
>CAYTQA010000262.1:0-4783 GCA_964439495.1 uncultured Terriglobales bacterium
GCACACCAGGCAATGGATCCAGCAGGCCGAGGCCCCGGCAATGCTCAGGGCCAGAAGCGCGGGATTGAAGTGCGCCAGCAACATACCTCTATTATAGTCCCGTTATTCTCCAGGCGTAACCCCGGTAAATGCCTTACGAGTCACGCGGCGGAGGCCTTTTCTGCGGCTTGCGCGGTGGCGCTTTTGTCCGCCTCCCGCGGGGCCAGCAGCTCATTCAGCTTTGCCATCAGGAAAGCGAAGCTGCCTTTTGGGATGGTGCAATCCACGTAGGCAAGCAGCGGGTCGTCAATGTCCGCATAACCGGTATGCAGCACGATGGGCAGCGCGGGATCCAGCCTGCGCAGCTCGCGCGCCAGCTCGCCGCCATTGATTCCGGGCATGGCGTAATCAATGACCGCGGCGCTGCAATGAAAGTTGAGGAGCAATGAGATTCCGCCCACCGCGTCCGGGGCCCTCAGCACATGGAAGCCGCGGCGGCGCAGCATGATCTCGAGGATATTAAGGAGTTCAGCGTCATCGTCCACGCATAAGATTGTCGGTATATTTTTTTTCATCCGGGGGAGCATTCCTTCTATCTAATTTGGACGCAATAGAAAGTTTGACGCATGACCTTTCGCGAAGGAAGCAAGTGGAGATTTCTTCCCCGTTACCAAAGGACATTTCGCGCGTGGCCGGATTTCCGGCAGGTTGCGCAAGGCTTTCCATTGCAGGCATTTAGTTCGCGCGCGGCTTTCGGCACACGAGGACCGGAATCGCCCGCCGTCCGCGCAGGACCCGAGGGCGGCTGTGCCACGCGATGATTGGAATCGCCCGCCGTCCGCGTAGGACCTCAGCGATTTATCGCTGGGAAAGGAGGATTGGAATCGTCCGCCGTCCGGGCAGGACTGGGAAAGCAGGGTACTCCCTTTAATTTTGTCATCCAGAGCGCCGCGCGCGGCGAGCTTGCGAGCCAAGCGCAAGCGAAGGACCCCGAGAATGCTGCGTTCTTAATTGCCGCTTCGAGCTTTCGAACACATGAACCCCGGAAGGGGTGACACGGCATTCTTGTGAGGCTGTTTGGAAAACCATGCGAGGCATTACATTTAAAGATATAAAGATTCAAAACCTGAAATCTGAGAGCTGATATCTGCAATTGCAATCGCAATCGCAAACCGAATCGGTGAAGGCCTCGCGGCTGGCGCTCCATGTGTGGACCGCCTTTGGCCTGGTCTATTTCTTCTGGGGATCCACCTATCTCGCCATCCGCATTGGCGTGGCCCAGGTGCCGGCGGCGCTCATGACCGGGGTGCGCTTCACCATTGCCGGCGCGCTCATGCTGGCATGGTGCGCCCTCACCGGAAAGAAGATCGCGCTGAGCGCCGGGGACGCGGCGCGGCTGGTCGTCATCGGGGTACTGCTGCTGTGCGGCGGCAACACCTTGCTGGCGTGGACGGAATTTTATATCCCCAGCGGCCTGGCGGCGCTCATCGTCGCCGTGGTCCCCATCTGGATCGCCATCCTCGAAGGCATTATTCCGCGCGGAGAAAAACTTACCCGGGCGGGCTGGGGAGGGCTGCTGCTGGGCATTACCGGGCTGGTCGTCCTGCTGTGGCCCGAGCTTACCTCCGCCAATGCCATGGGACGGCGGGAGCTGATCGCCTGCGGCGTGGTCCTCTTCGGCTCGCTCTGCTGGGCGGCGGGGTCCATAATCTCGCGGCGCTCCAGCCTGGGCATTGGGCCGTTCGCCGCCGCCGGATGGGAGATGGCCATCGCCGGCAGCCTGAACCTGGTCTTCAGCTTTGTGATGGGATACCCTCATCGCGCCCGCTGGACCGCCTCCAGCACGCTGGCCGTCGCCTACCTGATCGTCTTCGGCTCCTGGGTGGGATTCACGGCGTATATCTGGCTGCTGGAGCACGTCCCCACCCCCAAGGTGGCGACCTACGCGTATGTGAACCCGGTGGTGGCGGTCTTCCTGGGATGGCTGATCGGCCACGAACGCCTCGACCGCTATATGTTCATGGGGATGGTGGTGATCGTCTCCGCCGTGGTGCTGGTGACGACCTCCAAACTCCGCTCCGGAGTCCCACAGGCAGTGCACGACGTGCCGCCATGTGAGTCGGCGAGCGATTGAGGAGGCAGTGTGTTTCATTCCCACCTATCGAACAACGCGATGAGTGGGGCACCCAACGGCACGTTGGTGGAACCTCAAACTTCCCGCGGTGGAATGTTTAAAAAGATCCCAATCCGTCTAAACAGGTGGATTAATCGTGATCTGGGGGCGCAGCCTCGCTCGGATCTCTTCGTACAGAGCAACAGGCGTTTCGGGTGCCACCTCGAGTGTCACAGCCAAGCCATATTTGACCCTTTCTTGTAGCTTTCCTGCGTCTGCCATGCAATTCACCTTTAGCTCAAGAGAGACTCCGTCTTCAAAAACTGTCGCACTATCGCCCTCTAAAACCTCATGTTGAACTGTTCCGCGGCGAACTGCCCACGGATCGACCTGTTTGCGGTCTAGTCTGAGTTCTGTCAGGGGCGGATCGATCCAAAGAGCTGCACGGCGATAGGCACTATGCGAAGCATTTGTCGGGGTGCACCAGGCCAGAGTTACCGTTAGGCGTTTGTTAATTCTGAGACCACTTAGGCCTACCGGCAGGGGCATTTGGAAGACGTGCGCCTCTCCATCAGTGAGCTCCCCGGCACCTAGGATCGTTACTCTTTCATCCGTCGAGGTTAACACTCGCGAGGTGCTCAATCTGCCATATCCCAAATACCGAGACAGATATTGCCGAGGACTAACCTCGTTAATACGATCTTCCAGTAGAGAGTATAGTGTCGCCATGGAGGTATCCCAGGATGCTCCATGGACTAAAAGAGTTTTTAAGAGAACCGCAGTAAATACCTCATCCAATAATTCAGTTTGGCTATTTGCTCTTAGTTCTTCCAATATCCTGTATATTCTAGCGGCGCTCCGAGTTGCGAGGGCAGCAGCGTTACTCGTCCCGCAAGAATATCTTGTAGCACTTAGCCCTCCGAGATTTCTGCTAGGTGCAGCTGCGCGGAGGCCAGGCGGCCCAATTGATCCGCTGACCGCGAGAGTTGCATTTGTATGTGTGGTTCCCATCTTTTCCGTATATAGTTGACGACCTCCAGGCAATAGTATTTCAGGTTTAATCGCACGCCGACATCCAAAACCCACCGCACTGATCGGGCTGGGCAGGTCTACGGCTAGATATGGATTTACACGCGCACCCAGAGTAAATTGTTGAATGCTGTCTTCATGCATGGCTCCGACAGTCACAGAATTGATAGACTCTCCTGGGGATAGAAGTCGCCGGTGTCGGGCACCTTCGTCGATAGCTCTCACAACCTCGCGCTCAATTTGCTGCGCATTTAGCCCGCTAAAATCTTGTCGCGCGCAAGAGAGACAAATCTCGTCTGGATGATTGCCCGCGCTCACAATAAAGAGGATGTTGTACTTCCAGGAAAGGAAATCCAGTAATCTGGCAAGTGGGCTTAGGCTGCGATCAAAAATTCTTACCCGATCTCCGATTGAAAAATTCACAATCCGCACGGACGGCGCCGAAGCAGGTTCGCCTTGATCCCCTTCAAACATCCTTCGAATGGCGCGATGGATGAGGTCGACGATCAATGTATCTTCCGGTATCATCTCTACCGCCCCCATCCAGCTATTGGGAACTGCTTTCATCACCGGTCGGCAGTACAGTTTTCGGTCGAGAGGAGCCTCACTATTGTCGAGGTTCCCATGCAGGATTAGGGAGGCCATGGCCGTGGTTAGCGGCGGGATAGTCTGCTTCCCAGTTATCGGGATCATCAATTACCAACCGGTTCTGAAGAACAGCATGGTTCTGCAATGGCAACCCATCAAGCAATGCAACGATTGGATCAGCATTAGACGGGGTCTCGACTGAAGGCTCGACTGGAGGCTCGGCTACTTCTTCATTATCTTGATCTGGAAGCAAAACAGCGAATTGCCCTGTTGGCCGAAAGAACATTACCTGCTCGCACTGAATTAGCTCGGTGTCAGGGTGTCTAATAATATCCTCGGCAGCAGCTCTTGGAATCTCCCCCGCTACTCCGTGATATTGAATATCAGGTATCGCCGACGAAATGATGACTCGCCCACCTGCTCGTTCTACAAGACCTCTAATATTCCGATCGACTTTTTCTCGTAACTCGGGAGTGTGTCGAAACCACAGCTCTGCCTCGAACTTCAGGGTTTCTTGCCCTATGGTTAGCTGTTCCTGCCACACATCAAGGAGACCTGTTTCACGCAATCTATCCTCTGCGTTCCAAAGCCGGAGTGTTCTCAATTGTTGGAAGACCGAACGCCACCTTCCCAATCCATGAGGAAACTTAGTATCAGGATCTAAACGGTACCTCCCCCAAAGAGAAAGCAATTGCTTCAAGGCGGTTTGGTTAAACATTATCAGGAAGAGACGTCCGCCGAGCCTTCTTTCCCTTTTGTTCTTATCGTAGAAGTACTCATCTGGAGCGAGATCAGCTTCGTCCCATTCCGCGAGCCATTCCATCTCCGGAATTCTCTTAACAGCGTTAACGAAGTTATCGATGCGACCGACAGTCTCGATTACAACAACTTTTTCGGGATCGGCCTGTCCTGCTCCTCCACGTACCTCGATTCTTCCCAAAGCAAAAGCTTCCCTGAGCGCTCGGAATTGAGGTACAAGGCGCTGTCTCTGCTCCCGAGCAGACGGCAAATGAAGGCTCGAACCAGTCTCATAAATACCTGAAGCGCTGATTGGTGTCATTCTGGAGTTGCTCT
>CAYTQA010000263.1:0-4779 GCA_964439495.1 uncultured Terriglobales bacterium
AGGTCAGTTACGTCAGCCTTTAAAGAGTTGGCGGTTTCGGCGGCGGTTGCGCTTTGCGAAGCGGCCGCGTCTGCCTTGCTCTCGGCCGCGGTGGCAGCGGTCTGCGATTGTTGCAATTGCTGCTGGGCCTGCTGCACTGTCTGCTCCCGCTGCTGCAACTGTTGCTGCAACTGCTGGATCTGCTGCTGCTGTTGCGCCAGGGCCTGCCGCATTTGCTGGAGTTGCGCCGAGACGTCCGAGGAAGTTGCAGCCGCAGCCCGGCGCGTACGCTGGGCCTTGCGTTTGGCTGGAGTGGTTGTCGATGCTGAGGTCGTAGCACTGGTGCTCTGTGCTGAAAGGACGCCTGATGAAAACAATACCGCCAGGGTCAGGGCTATTGCTGGTTTCATTGCCTCTCCTGTAAAGAATGATTGCAGAATACGTCTCTTGCTTCTATCGGGGTGTAAAGATGGATGCTATTGGGCTCTTGTTACAGTTTTGTAAATTTTACTTGAATATGCGGTGAACAGAATTGGGCCCCAACGGGAACGAACGCCGATTTGCGTCGTCAGGCCACTTCATCGCCAGAGATAAAAACTAAGGTAATTCATGGAAGAAAGCTGAAGCCGCCCAGATAAGTGGCGGCCTTTTTGTCTTTGCAGCTACCAAGGGTAAAAAATTATTTAAAAATTAACATTCAATTGGCGCAAACAATTTGACTCCCAGGCACCCGATTATTACTATCAAAACAGTAAATTAATGCACTTTCGTTTGAAAAAACGGGCCTCCCTGCACATAAGGCTTTACTGCCTGCTGTTGGCCTTTTCTGTTATAGCATTTCCACTCCACATCAAGGCTGCCCAGTACCAATCCCTGGTCAACTCAACTCAGGATACTGCGATTCTCATCCCGGTATTTCCAACGGTAATATTCATAAGCTGCCTGATGCGGAAGAAATAGTGGGCGAGGTTAGCCCGGCGCCGGTCCTCTCTTTTATATGTGCGGTCAAACCGCAGAAATCATCGCGACTGCCTCTTCCCCCGCCCGAGCCTCATCATCTCAGCGATTACTCTGTGCCTAATCTCGGGTTTCGTCCACCGCCCGCGGCTTAAATTCTCTTTTAATTTATAAGTGCTTCAGGAGCGCCGCAAAACGGTGCTTTCCTGGTCATTCTGAATGAGTTGCGCACAAAGTGTGCGGGAGAGTCTGCGGTCTGTGTGGCCCGATTTTCCTTTCCCTAGAGAGTGGTCCAATGAACCTCCGTCCCAAGCGAATTATGATTGCCACCGGAGCTGTGCTGGCATTGGCGATTGGCTCTGCCATGATCCGCCGAACCCACGCCGGCCCGGCTGCTTCCTCAAACAAGCCCGACACTCCTTATGCCGCTGTTGTTCCCGTGGCAAGAGGGGCCATCTCCAACAACTTTTCGGTAGCCGGCGAGTTCCTCCCGTATCAGGAGGTCGAGGTCCATGCCAAGGTTGCCGGGTACATCCGGAAGATCTATGTGGATATCGGCGACCGGGTGCGCGCCGGCCAGGTGCTGGCAACGCTGGAAGTACCGGAGCTGCTGGCGCAGGTAGCGGGCACAGAGGCTGGGGTACAACACAGCCGGGAAGAAATTGATAGGGCGCAGAATGACGTAGCCAGCGCCGCGGCCGACCATGCGGCGTTGCACGCCGCGGCCACACGTCTGGAGCAGGTCTCCAAGACCCGTCCGGGATTGATTGCGGAGCAGGAGCTCGACGATGCGGAGGCCAAAGACCGTTCCTCGCAGGCGCGGGTGGATGCGGCCAAGTCCGCCCTTGCGGCCGCAAAACAGCAGCTGGAGATCGCCCGCGCGAGCCGTTCGCAGGCCTCCGCTCTATCCGACTATTCCCGCATTACCGCTCCCTTCGATGGCGTGGTGACGTGGCGCTACGCCGATACCGGCGCGCTGGTCCAGGCGGGCACGTCAAACAATACTTCGCAGCCGGTCATCAAGATTGCGCAGATTAACGTGCTACGGCTAAGAATTCCCGTCCCTGAAAGCATGACCACTTCGGTAAAAAAGGGCGAGCCTATTCGGGTCGACGTGCAGGCCACCGGCGAGCGTTTCACCGGCAAGGTGGCCCGCTTTACCGATTCGCTGGACCGCACCACCCGCACCATGCAGGTAGAAGTGGATGTTCCGAACAAGGACTACCATCTCGCTCCAGGCATGTATGCCAATGTCGTGTTGCAGGTCCAGAACCATGCCAATGCGCTGGTGGCGCCGGTCTCGGCCATCCGCCGCGAGAACAACAAAACCACCGTCATGCTGGTCGATGACCAGGACCGCATTCAGATTCGTGAAGTGAAGACGGGCATCGAGAGTCCCAACCATGTCGAAATCGTCTCCGGACTGAATCAGGGTGACCGTCTCGTGGTGGGCAATCTTGCCGCTTATCATCAGGACGAACAGGTAAGGCCCAGGCCCACGACGGTCGCCGCCAATGAAGATGGAGAGGAGCGCTGATGTCCGGCTTTGCCATTCGCTATCCGTTCTTCATCATCATGCTGTGCATGATCATCGCGGTGGTGGGCGTAGCGACGGTCGCCCGCATGCCCGTCGATCTGTTCCCTAACATCAATATCCCCGTGGTGGTGGTTGCCACGTTTTATTCCGGCATGCCCCCGGAGCAGATCGAGTCCGACATTACCGGACGCTTCGAGCGCTTCTTCACCCTGGGCAGCGGCATCGACCATATGGAATCGCGATCATTGCCGGGTGTGAGCCTGATCAAGATTTACTTTCAGCCAGGCACCGACCCGAATTCCGCGGTCAGCAGCATCTCCAATCTGGCCATGGCGGACCTCCGCCGTCTTCCTCCAGGGACGCTTCCGCCGGTCATCCTTAAATTTGATGCCTCCAGTCTTCCCGTCTGCCTGATCACCTTGAAAGGCCAGGGACTGACCGAGACCCAATTGCGCGACCTGGGGCAATACAACGTCCGCAATCAGGTGGCGAACGTTCCCGGCTCCTCGGTCCCGCAGCCTTTTGGCGGCAAGTACCGGCAGATCCAGGTCTATGTCGATCCGGTCAAGCTGCAGGCGCACCAGCTCAGCGTGATGGACGTGGTGCGCACAGTGAATGATTCCAACATGATCCTGCCGGCGGGCGACGTTCGCATTGGACCGAAGGATTTCAACATCTATACCAACAGTCAGTTGCCGACGACCGACGAGATCAACCAGTTGCCCCTTAAAACAGCGGGCAATGCCTCGGTGATGGTCGGCGACATTGGGCGCGCCATGGATGCGGCGCAGATTCAGAACAACATCGTCCGGGTTGATGGGCAGAAGTCCGTCTATCTGCCCGTGCTGAAGCAGGGCGGCGACAGCAACACAATCGCAATCGTGAACGGCATCAAGTCCGCGGTGGGCGATCTCTTCGACGTTCCGAGAAGCCTGGTCGCGAAGGTAGTTTTCGATCAATCGGTCTACGTAAAAACTGCAATCAAGAACCTGGGCAGCGAGGGCGGCATCGGACTGGTGCTCACCGCGCTCATGATTCTGATCTTTCTTGGGAGCATGCGCGCAACCGTCGCCGTCATGCTCTCCATCCCGCTCTCCGCGCTCGCGGCATTTCTCGCCCTGAACGCCGGCGGAGGGACCATCAACACCATGGTCCTGGGCGGACTTGCGCTTGCATTCTCCCGATTGATCGACAACTCCGTGGTAGTGCTGGAGAACATCTTCCGCCATCTGGAACTGGGCGAGCCGCCGGTGGAAGCCGCGGAAAAAGGGGGGCGCGAGATGGGGCTGCCGGTATTGGCGGCCACCTTCACCACCGCGATCGTCTTCTTTCCCGTTGTCTTTCTTTATGGCGTAAGCCGCTTTCTGTTTACGGCCCTGGCACTCTCGGTGGTGCTGTCGTTGTTTGCCTCGTACGTCGTCGCCATGACGGTGGTGCCGCTGTTCTGCGCCAAATTCATTCACGTGCTTGAGGCGGACGAAGAGACTGGACATGATGCTCGCCGCTCAGCCTTCGGGCATTTCGTCCATTGGTTCAATCGCGGCTACAACCGCATGCTGGAGAAGTATGACATTGCGGTCGGCCGCACCCTGCTTCGCCCCGCCGCAACGGTTTTAGGGATCCTCGGAATTTGTGTATTCAGCCTCGCGCTCTACCCGCTTTTAGGCGTCGCCTTCTTCCCGCGCACCGATCCCGGACAGTTCGTCATCAATGTAAAGGCGCCGACCGGCACTCGACTGGAGCTTACCGACCGTTACATTCGCCAGGTCGAGAGCGACATTCGCAAGGTAGTCCCGCCGGACGATCTGGGCATTATCGTCTCTAACATTGGCGTCCAGCCGGGCTTCTCTTCCATGTACACGAGCAACTCCGGCCAGCATACAGCGACGGTGCAGGTAAGCCTCAAGGAAGGCCACAAGATCGGCAGTTATGAATACATGAATCGCGTGCGCGCCAGGCTCGCGGAGGACCTGCCCGAGCTCTCCACGTACTTTCAATCCGGCGGATTAGTTGACGCGGTCATCAATCTTGGACTCCCAGCTCCGATCGATATTCAAGTCGGAGGGAACTCTCTTCATGCCGCCTACGACACCGCCCAGCAGCTTGCAGGCAAAATACGACAGCTTAAGGGTGTAAGCGACGTGCTGGTCCCGCAAGACCTGGATTATCCCGCGCTCAAGGTGGACGTGAACCGGGAAATGTCGTCGCGGCTGGGACTTTCGTCGCGCGAAGTAGTGGACAACGTGATTACCGCCCTGAACTCCAACCAGATGATCGCGCCCAGCTACTGGGTCGATCCCAAGACC
>CAYTQA010000264.1:0-4743 GCA_964439495.1 uncultured Terriglobales bacterium
GATCGGGTCGCGTGTCCTGATGCGGTATTCGGCGGTCTCCCTGAGCTTTGCCTGCTCGGCGCTGATGGCGATCACCACCTACTGGACCCTCCACGCCGGGAGTCCCGCGGCTGCCGCGGTGAGCGTCTTTTGCGCGGGCCTGGCCATGGGCCCTGTCTATCCGAGTTCAATGGCCATGGCCGGGGATGCCTTTCCTTATATGACCGCCACCTGCATGGGCATTGTGATTACCTCGGGCTGGGCTGGAGCGGCGGTCAGCTCGCGGCTCATTGGATTAATCGCCAGCAGCACTGAAAGCCGGATGGGAACCGCCCTGCTGCTTCTGCCCGGATTTTCATTCGCCATGATCGCGATGGTGCTGATTATGCGCCCCATGCTGGCCCGGGCGAGGGCAAGGGCGACAGCAGCGGCGTAGCGTTTTTTAAATGTCTATCGGGAGCATCTCGGATATTTGCATCCTGGAAGGCGCTCTACCGTCTAAAATTGAGAGACAGGGCCCTCCATGGCGGACAACCAGCACGAAGAAGAAGTATTAGGCAAGGCATACGACAGCCGATTGATGAAACGGCTGCTCTCTTACCTGCACCCTTACAAATGGCAGGTCCTTACCGCGCTTATCGCCATTATCCTCAAGGCCTTCGCCGATGTAACGGGGCCCTATCTCACCCGCACCGCCGTGGACAAATACCTGGCAAGCTCGAATGCGGGTGGGGCGCGAAAGTCTCTTCTCGATCCCTGGCTCAGCTCTCAGCCCCTGGTCGGGATCGCCCAGATCGCGGCCATCTACGTGCTGCTGCTGGTCCTCAGTTTTCTCTTTGAGTTTGTTCAGACCTACCTGATGCAGTGGACCGGCCAGAAGGCGATGTTCGATCTGCGCAGCCAGATCTTTCGTCATCTGCAACGATTGCATGTGGGCTTTTACGATAAAAACCCGGTGGGAAGACTGGTGACCCGCGTCACCACCGATGTGGACGCGCTGAATGAAATGTTCACCGCAGGCGTGGTCTCGATCTTCGAGGACATCTTTGTGCTGGCCGGCATTGTCGTGATCATGCTGCGGATGAAGTGGTGGCTGGCGCTCATCACCTTCGCCGTGCTGCCGCTGATCTTCTGGGCCACCATGATCTTTCGCAGAAAGGTCCGCGACTCCTATCGGCGCATTCGCGTTGCTATCGCCCGCATCAATGCTCATCTTCAGGAGCACCTTACGGGAATGACGGTGTTGCAGCTATTCAACCGGGAGAAGCGCGCCTACACAAAATTCGAGGAAGTGAATGCGCAACACATGGCGGCTTTTAAAGACGCCATCCTGGCCCATGCCATCTATTATCCGGTGGTGGAAGTGCTCTCGGCGATCGCCATTGCCGCCGTGATCTGGTTTGGAGGCGGGCGGGTCCTGCAGCGTACCGTCTCGCTTGGGATCGTGGTCGCGTTCATTCAATACGCGCAGCGTTTCTTCCGTCCAATTCAGGATTTGAGCGAAAAATATAACATCCTCCAATCCGCCATGGCATCGAGCGAGCGCGTCTTCAAGCTGCTCGATACTCCGATTGAGGTCCTCACCCCGGAACGTCCCACCCACGCCGAGCCTCTCGGCCGGATCGATTTCGAGAACGTCTGGTTCGCCTATCGGCGGCTCCCGCAGGACAAGCTGGAGGGGCCGCATGCCAATGGGGCCGGGCCGCATGAAGAGTGGGACTGGATCCTGCGCGACGTATCGTTCTCGATCGAGCCGGGCGAGACCGTCGCAATTGTGGGTCACACCGGGGCGGGGAAGACGACGATCATCTCCCTCCTGCTTCGTTTCTATGACATCCAACGCGGCTCCATCAAGATTGACGGCGTGGATGTGCGCGCGATGGATTTGCAGGAGCTGCGCCGCCGCTTCGGGGTCGTGCTTCAGGACCCGTTCCTCTTCTCCGGCACCATTGAAAACAATATCCGCCTGGGGACCCCCACGGTCACCCAGCAAGACCTGGAGCGCGCCGCCGAAGAGGTCAACATCGCCGATTTCATCCGGACGCTGCCCAGGCGGTTCCAGGAGCCGGTGCAGGAGCGCGGCAGCACATTCTCCACCGGACAAAAGCAGCTCATCTCCTTCGCCCGCGCTCTGGCGCACAAGCCCAGGATATTGATCCTCGACGAGGCCACCTCCAGCGTGGATACTGAGACGGAGTTGCGCGTTCGCGAGGCCCTCACCCGCATGGTGGAAGGCCGCACCTCGGTGATCATTGCGCATCGCCTCTCCACCATCCAGCGCGCCGACAAGATCATCGTGATGCATCGCGGACAATTGCGTGAGATGGGCTCCCATCAGCAACTACTGGCCCAGCATGGAATTTACTGGCGGCTTTACCAACTGCAATATAAAGATCAGGAACTGGCCGGCGCGGGACCAAAGCTGGGGTCTGACCGGCTGGTCAACGCCGACGACTGACCCTCCACTGATCACTCTGAAAGATGCTCCACTGTTGTTGCTTCGGGTAATCCAAAGCAATCCCCGTTTTTGCATACATTCCGGAGTTTCCACCCCTGCCTTTCGCCTTGGGGAGTGGCAACCTCATCCCTCTGCCCTTGTTCCAATCAAAGAAGATCGAATAAGATACGTGCTTCTGGACGGCGGCACAGGCGTGAGACACAGGAGGAGAGATGGATCGCAAAGAAGGTTTTTGGAGTGGTTTTGCAGGGGGCGCACTGGTGGGAGCGGCGGCGGGAATCGGCGCCTGGATTGCTCTCAGCACCCGCGGTACAAGCTACAACTCACGCATTCTTCGCCTGGAGAGGAGCGTGCAAATCGGTAGACCGGTGGAAGAGGTCTTTGCCGCATGGTCCGATTTCGAGCAACTGCCGCGCTGGATCGACATCCTGCAGCGCGTGGAGGCAAGCAACCAGCATTCCCGCTGGCTGGTGCTTATTGACGGCAAGGAATTCTCTTTTGATGCGGAGACGACCCAGTTTATTCCCGATGAGGCGATTGGATGGAAATCCATCTCCGGGCCGAAACATAGCGGGCGCATCAATTTTGCCAAGCTGGGGAATGACACGCTGGTGCACGTCACCATGAATTACGCTCCTCCCCTGGGCCGTTTTGGGCGCCTGCTCTCGCCCATTACCGATCACCTTGAGAGCTATATCGAACTGGCGCTGCGCGGCTTCAAGAACGCGCTCGAAAGCAATGCGGAGGGAACACATGGCTCCGAACGAGGCGGCGTTTCACAATTTTTGACAGATCGTTATCGGGAGCGGTATGGAGAGAAAGGGCCGGCCAGCGCTGGATGGGATGAATATCCCGAAGAGATAAAGGCCACCGGCACCGAGGGGCGAAAGAACGTTGAATCGCCTTCCGCTCCGAGTCAAAAGATCAGCGCTCCCGCTTCCAGTACCCGGACCGGCGCTGAAACCAGCTCGTCGCTGGCAGGAGCGAATGCGAGAGAACGCCAGGGACAGCCGGGCAATACTGGAGATAAATTCGGAAGCGTGGATTACACCCGGCCTCCTAAAGACAGGTATTGAAACGTTTTCCTCAATGCAAGGCGGAAATTAAAAAGGCTCTCAAACTCCAGTCATTTCTTCATATCTGTCATCCAGAGCGAGCACGCAGTGCGAGTCGAAGGACCCCAAGAGAGTAGAGGGCTTAAATCCGGTTACGGGCTTTTCAGCGATGAGAGAGCGTAGCTCGAAGCGGCAAGCATTCTTAAACTCGCAATAGGGTTCAGATGAGAACTGGTAGAAAAGCTCGAAACTACAATTATGGATGAGGGCATCCCAGGGGTCCTTCACTTGCGCTTGGCTCGCAAGCTCGCCTCACGCGGGGCTCTGGATGACAGGAGCTGGAGAGATTTGGAAGAAGAACAGGATGCTACGCTCCGGGAAAACGGAGTTTTGAGAGCTTTAAAATTTTTAAATACTGTTTCTGCTCGCCTTTAGTATGAGTCTCAAAACTATTTGCGCTCCTGCATGGGCTCTTCCTCATCGCCGGTTTCATCGTCTTCTGGAAATGATTTGAAGCTGACCTCCCGCGTGCGGGTGGATACCTTGCCATCGGCGTCCGTGGTGTTTTCCTTGAGATTTCCCTTCAGCAGCCAGTAGCCTTCTTCCTTCTTTGTCTTTGCGGGTCCGCGGTCCACATGACCTTGAAACTCATACCAGGCGCCATGGACCGGCTTGGTGGTGAAGCTGATCTGGCTATCTTTGATTTTGGCCTTATCGAAGAACTGGTCGAGGAAGAGGCCGCGATCGCTGTCGAGGTCGCCCATGCGCGAGATGAAACCCGACAACTGGCCTTCATCCACCGTGATCTGCACGAATTCGCCTTCCTTCAGAAAGCTATACATGCCGGAGTAATCGTTTTTGACGGGATCTCGAACTGAGGCAGATTTGTGCGCCGGCTGGTCCGGGCCTTTCTTTACTTCCTGGCTGGCATGGGCGGTAAGCAAAAACGCGCACCATGCCAACAGCAACACCGAAAAGCGGCTTTGCGGATTCATGGTTTTTGCTCCAGGCAGTTGGACGAAAAGAGCTGAGACTCGAAGCTACGTCCCCGCGCCTCTTTTCATCGCCTGCTGTAATAATGCATATACTTCCGCATTCGCGCAAACTTCATAATAGCGGCGATCGGTCCAGCTCTTTACCTTCATGCTGGCGGCATCCACGTGAGGGATGATTCCCTCGCGCACCACCAGTTGATGGAACGATTCCTGGCCCACCGGGACCATTCCGCTATAGAGGGTCACCTTTTCCTGC
>CAYTQA010000265.1:0-4739 GCA_964439495.1 uncultured Terriglobales bacterium
CAGGTCTGCCTTTTCGGGTTTGGCCCAGTCGAGCACGCCCTTTTTCCAGATATAGAAGAATCCCACCAGCACAATGCCGAGATACACCATCATCTCCCAAAAGCCGAACATTCCCAGCCCCTGGGCCTTCAAGGTCTTAAAGATGACCGCCCATGGAATCAGGAAGATGGCTTCCACGTCGAACAAAATGAACAACATCGCCACCATATAGAACTTTACGGAAAAGCGGCCGCGGGCGTCGCCGGTGGGGGTAATTCCGCACTCATAGGCCGCCATCTTGTTGCGGTTATACCGGTGTTTCCCCAGCAGCGCCGAAAGCAGCACCATGCCTCCCGCAATAATGGTGGCCAAGAGGAACTGGAACAGGAGCGGAAGGTAATTGATGTAGTACGGTAATGGATTGTTCGCCATAATAGAGGGTGTATATAATGCGCAAAAATATAGTACGGGTAAACAAATGAATATAAGTTTCGCCCGCGTCCAGTGTCAAGTTGCTGGAGAGGCCTGCGGTGTGCATAACAGAGGGTGGAGAAAATGATTTTTGGCTTCAATACGGATGTGAAAGTCGGCGATGTGATTTATCACGTTCAAAGTGAAGCCCGGCAGGCGGATTTACAGCTCCAGACCATGGTCTTCGTGCGTGGGCACTGCATCGGCAAGCATGCCGCTTCCTACGCCGCCCATGCGGGACAGCCCGGCTTTTCCAATGAGCGCATCCATGAGCTGCTCAAGGAGCAGCACCGCAGCGTGCTGCAAAGCGTCCGCGATGGCAAGGTGGAAGAATTTCTGCGCTCCACCGGAGAGGTCCACGATGCCGAAGGCAACGGCCTGACCGTGAAGTGGCTCAATGCCGAATTCTCCCGGGGCAAGCAGGCCTTCACCATGCAATTGGCGGTCACCGATTTGGGAGCGGCCGCCGAAGGGGCCTTGATTACCTGCCGCATTGTGCATCTTGCGGAGACGCATATTCATAGTCATGCGGTGACCGATGCCGCCGGAACGGCGGAGCTGGAGGTAGACCTGCGCAATGTGTTCGCGCAGGAAGCCGATCCGATCCTGCTGGTCCGCGCCCTTCATGGAGATAAATCCACAGCCCGGCAATACCGTTTGAAAAGAAATTCGTAATTTCAGGAATGAAGTTCCGATAAAGGAGTGGCTTCGGGGCTTCGATTCATCCGTGCGTTACCGTGCGTTCCCATCTGAGGCCGCTGTCCCTGCTGCTAAACTCATCTTGTGACCCTGCAAATCAATGGAGAAAACAAGACCGTTCCCGATGGCCTCACCCTGGCGGCGCTCGTCCAGCAGCTGGGCACAAAGCCGGACCGCGTAGCGGTGGAGTTGAACCTGGAAATTGTTCCGCGGTCCACCTGGCCGGAAACCGTTCTTCATGATGGAGACCGCCTGGAGATCGTGCATTTCGTGGGCGGCGGCGCGGATTAATTCCGCTTTTCTCCGTGGCATCCCGCGCTGCTGTGCGCGATCTTTTCAGTTCCCCGGCTGTTGCTTTTGCGAATTGTAACTATAGTAATAATTTTCAGCATTTATTCTTGACATCCCATGCCGCGGGTGTAATTTTGTTTTAAACATTTCAACATTGAAATGTTTAAGCCGCCAAACGGTCCCCTTGGATGAATGGGATGGAAGGGTACTTCAACTCGGCAGAAGCGATGCGACTGACCGGCATTACCGCGCGTCAATTGCAATGGTGGGACGAACGGGGGATCGTGGTCCCGCGCAGGCTGGGCCGCAATCGCTTTTATACCGAGGAAGATCTCGCCGAGCTTGCGGTGATCTCCGAATTGCGCCGCAAGGGGTTCTCCCTGCAGAGGGTACGCAAGGCCATGCGGTATCTGCAGCGCGAGTTTGGAAAGCGCCTGGTGGAGACCGTGATAGCGGGGGCCGAATATCACCTGCTCACCGATGGCCGCCAACTTTATCTGGAAAATTCCGAGCGACAGATCGTGGACCTGCTCAAGAACTCTCGTCAGCCGTTGCTCTCGATTTGCATCAGCGACGCGGTCCGGGAGGTCCGGGCCGAAATCCGGCAACATGCAGCCAAACAGGTAAAAATAAACTCCAATATAAATAAGGAAAGTTCAGAAACAGGCAAGCAGCAAGAGCGGCGCGCCCGCCTTCTGCGGAAAAGTGCGTGAAGCAGTCGTGCGAGAAGCCGTATCCCAGGTGAGGTAGCGGTCGGAGGTGACCATGGTGGCAGAACTGGACGTCCTCAATGAATGGATCCCGGAGCAGATGCATCCTGGAACGCTCTTTGTACTGGAAAACGCTGGCGAGGAGGGTACAGGAGAAGATCCCTATTGGGCGGTGCTTGCATGTCCTTGCTGCGGGACGCTGGGGCTGATTACGCGGCGGCAGGTGGTGGGACTGGTCCCGGTAATCTGCGGCTCGGACCGCTGCTCGGCGCAGTTTTTTCTCAGGGACGAACAAATCCAGGCGCGCAAGCCCAGTTAATTGCGCCTGGCAGCTGTCGCCACCGTAATCGGGACCTGTTCCACGATCTCAAGGCCAAATCCTTCGAGACCGGCCAGCCGTCGCGGATGATTAGTGAGCAGACGCAGGCGTTTCAGCTTCAGGTCAGAGAGGATCTGGGCGCCAATGCCGATCTGCCGTTGTGTCCTGCTGTGCTTTCCCGCGGTGGTGGAATCGCGCAGCTCGCGATGAAATGAAAGTACGTTCTTCTCATCCACCCGCTCCACCGAAAACCCTTTCGATGTCTGATGCAGATAAACAATCGCCCCTCGATCGGCCCGGGCGATAATCTCCATGGAATTTTCCAGCACCGCATTGCAATCGCATAAGGTGGTGCCAAATACGTCTCCGGCCAGGCAGTGGGAGTGGACGCGGACCAGCACCGGCTCATAGCCTTCAATATTTCCACGCACCAGCGCAATGTGGGACTCTCCGCCGTCCACCTCCGACTCGTAGGCAATCATGCGGAATTCGCCAAAGCGGGTAGGCACAAGCGCCTCCCCAATCCGATGGACGTAGCGTTCGTGCATCATGCGGTAACGGATTAACTCGGCAACGGTGAGCATCTTCAGCTTGTGCGCCTGGCAAAACTGGATCAGGTCCGGCACGCGGGCCATGGTGCCGTCTTCATTCATGATTTCGCAGATCACTCCAGCGGGGACCATCCCCGCCATGCGCGCAAGATCCACCGAAGCCTCGGTCTGGCCGGCCCGGACCAGCACGCCGCCCTTTCTGGCCCGCAGCGGGAAGGTATGGCCCGGCTTCACCAGGTCGCCAGGGCCACTGCCGGGATGAATGGCAACCTGAATGGTGCGCGCGCGGTCATGGGCGGAAATTCCGGTGGTGATCCCATCGCGGGCGTCGATGGATTCGGTGAACGCGGTCCCGTATTGCGAGGTGTTCTCGCTAGTCATCATGCCAATCCGAAGATAATCAAGACGTTCTTCGGTGAGGGCGAGGCAGATCAACCCTCTACCATGGCGGGCCATGAAGTTGATGACCTCAGGGGTGACGGCCTCCGCCGCAATCATGAGGTCGCCTTCATTCTCCCGGTCTTCATCATCCACGATGACGATCATCTTCCCGGCGCGGACCTCGGCCAGAGCGGTGGGAACATCGGTGAATGGAGGCGTCTGTGGCATGGATATCGCAATCCGCCCAGTGGGAAGCAGCGGCCAAATGGGTCTCTAAAGCTGCGGTCCCTGAGCGGGTTCCTTCAGAAGATTCTAACAAACGGAGAGTACAGGCTTGTCCTAGGCTGCATGGGCAATGAATTTCATGATGTAGAAAAGTGCGGCCGCGACCGCTGCGGCGGCGGGAATGGTGAGCACCCAGGCCCAGATGATGCGCCTGGCAATCCCCCAGCGCACCGCCGAGAGGCGCTGGGTAGCCCCTACCCCAACAATGGCGCCCGTGATGGTATGCGTTGTACTGACCGGGATGCCATAGAGCGCTGTTCCGACCAGAGTGATCGCCGCTGCGCTCTCGGCGCAGAAACCCCCGATGGGACGCAGCTTGGTGATCTTCGATCCCATCGTATGTACGATCCGCCATCCTCCGGCGTATGTGCCCAGCGCAATCGCGACGTAAGCGCCAATAATAATGGGCCAGTGAAACCGCCCCCAGTTGCCCTCCATCTCCGCCCTGGTGATGATGTGGCCGGTGTAGAGCGCCCCGGCAACGATCCCCATGGTCTTCTGCGCGTCGCTGCCGCCATGAGCAAAGCTGACTCCCGCCGAGGAGAACAATTGCAGGATGCGAAACCATGTATCCACCTGGCGTGGGGAACGCCTGCGCACCAGCCAATACATGGCCACCATCAGGACAAAGCCAAGGACCAATCCGATGAGAGGAGACAGGACAATGAACAGCAGGGTCTTGGTCCATCCCTGCGGGATAATCACATGCAGGCTCAAGGCCTTTGCGACCGCCGCCCCGGCATAACCGCCGATCAGCGCATGGGAGGAAGAGGTGGGCAATCCCCACCACCACGTCATCAGGTCCCACACGATCGCGCCCAGCAATCCAGCGAGCACCACATATTGATTGATGAAGGTGATGTCGATCATCCCCTTGCCGATGGTCTTGGCGACGGCAGTGCCTAAAAAGAAGGCGGCCGCGAAGTTGAAGAATGCCGCCCAGAGCACCGCCAGCCGGGGAGAAAGCACTCGCGTGGAGACCACGGTAGCGATGCTGTTGGCGGCATCGTGGAACCCGTTAATAAAATCGAAGCATAATGCGACAACCACTGT
>CAYTQA010000266.1:0-2168 GCA_964439495.1 uncultured Terriglobales bacterium
ACCACAACAACGGCGACGGAACGTTCACCGATGTTACCGACAAGGCTGGCGTGGGCGGAAAGGGAACGCGCTGGAACACCGGCTGCGCCTTTTTGGATTATGACCGGGACGGCCATCTCGATTTATTTGTCGCCAACTATATCGATCTCGATTTAAAAACCGCGCCCCTGCCTGAGTCTGGTCCATGTCTGTACAAGGGAGTCATGGTGGCCTGCGGCCCGCCGGGATTACAGGGAGGGAAGAACATCCTGTACCGGAACAACGGCAACGGCACTTTCACCGACGTCTCCGAATCCTCCGGCATTACCCGCGCCAACGGCACCTACGGCCTTGGGGTGCTGGTAGCTGACTTCAATAACAACGGCTGGCCCGACATCTATGTGGCGAACGATTCCACGGCCAGCATCCTTTATCAAAATCTGCAGAATGGAAAATTTGAGGACGTTGGGATTACCGCCGGCGTCGCCCTAAGCCCGGACGGCAAGCCCCAGGCGGGCATGGGCGTATCGGCGGGTGATTACGATCATGACGGGAACCTCGACATCCTGAAAACCAATTTTGCCGGAGATACCGATTCTCTGTATCGCAATCAGGGTGGGGGCAGCTTTGAAGACGTGACCTTTGCCGCGGGACTGGGAGTCAATACGAAGTTCCTCAGTTGGGGTTGCGGCTTCTTCGATATGGACAATGATGGGTGGCTCGATATTCTCATCTGCAACGGGCATGTCTATCCGGAAGTTGAGCAGCTCAAGACCGAGGCCGGCTACGCCCAGCGCAAGCTGCTCTATCGCAACCTTCGCAACGGGCACTTTGAGGATGTTTCGCTCAAGGCCGGGCCCGGCATCACCACTCCCGCGGCCGCGCGCGGCTGCGCGTTTGGCGACTTCGATAATGACGGAGACATCGACATGGTCGTCAATACCGTCAACGGCTATCCTCAGTTGATTCGTTGCGATTCCTCTACAAAAAACAACTGGATCAAGGTCCGCACCATTGGGACCAAATCCAACCGCAGCGGCATCGGCGCGCGAATCCGGTGTGTGAGCCGCTCCGCCGATGCGGCAAAGCCGCTGGAGCAGATCGATGAAGTGCGCAGCGGAGGCAGCTATCTTTCACAGAACGACCTGCGCGTGCATTTTGGCCTGGGGAAAGCCGAAACCGTGGAGCTGATCGAAATCCGCTGGCCCAGCGGGCAGGTGGACACAATCAAGAACGTGGCGGTAAATCGCGTGCTCCATGTGAAAGAGGGAAGTGGAATCGTTAAGACCAGCACCTTCCCATCGCAAAAATGAAAATACGAACTAGTGACCCTTCGCGGGGACCGCTCCCGTTGTGATTGCCTTGCCGGCGCCTTCTTTTATCGTGTTCATGGCGTCGATTTTTATATCCGAGAACTGTTCAACCAATCCGCTGGGCCACTGCACCAGCACCTCGTCCACTTTGATGGCGCTGCCAAGGCCAAAATGCAGACGCATGTCGCTGCTGGAATCGTAACTTGACCCGCTGCGCACCTCGTCCACTCTCGTCCGCCCCCCGGCCTTCAATGTGACCCGCGCGCCGATGCCATCGCGATTGGATTTGCTTCCGATGGTCCGAATGCCGGTCCAGTGGTTCGAGTATGAAACTTTATTGGTCAGAAGACTCGGCCTGCTTCCCATGTTGGAGATCACGGCGGAAAGTTTGCCATTGTTCCAGAGATCGCCGATGGCAAGTCCCCGGCCTGAGCTTGGCGTAGTGATGCCCGGGCCTGAGGTTTTGGAGATGTCCTCAAAAGCGCCCTTGCCGTTATTGTGATAAAGCAGGCGGGGCTCCTGGTAATTGGCCCCCAGATTGTACTTGTCCACCTGGGGATACACATGTCCGTTCACCAGCAGCAGGTCGGGCCAGCCATCGTTGTCGAAATCTAAAAACATTACGCCCCATCCCAGATAGCGGGTGTTGAATCCCAGGCCGGCGGCCGCGGTCACATCGGAAAAGGTCCCATCGTGATTGTTGTGATACAGCGTGGAGGTGTCGTCCGAAAAGTTGGTTTTGAAGATGTCAAGGTGCCCGTCTCCATCGTAGTCCGCAATCGTCGATCCCATCCCGGCCTGCTCACGGCCATCCTCATTGTATGCCGCTCCACTTACCACCGCCTGATCGGTGAAAGTGCCGTCATGATTATTGTG
>CAYTQA010000266.1:2178-4739 GCA_964439495.1 uncultured Terriglobales bacterium
ATGCTGGGGGTGCTGTCGCAGGCGATATAAATATCGGGCCAGCCATCATCGTCGTAGTCCAGGGTCGAGACGCTGAAGCAATAATGTCCGGAGGTCTGGTCGATGCCCGCCTGTTTGGTGACTTCTTTAAACTTGCCGTTCCCGAGGTTGTGATAGAGGACGTTCGTGTCCCCCTTCAACCCGCGTGGACCGCACATCACGGCCACGCCTTTCCACATGCAGGATGCGCCCTGTCCCGGAGCAGGAGCGGTGGAGAGATCGAAGTCTACATAATTGGCGACGACGATGTCGAGAAGTCCATCGCGATCATAATCAACAAAGGCGCAACCCGCGCCCCAGTGATTTCCCTGGCCCGCAACGCCGGCCTTTTCGGCGACCTCCCTGAAGGTCCCATTACCTTCATTGTGATAAAGCCGGTTTTTCCCATAGTAGGTGACATACAGATCGTCGAAGCCATCATTATCGTAATCGCCCACACAGACCCCCTGGCCCCATCCGCTGGACTTCAGTCCGGCCTTCTCGGTCACGTCGGTGAACGTCCCATCGTGATTGTTATGGTAAAGATGGTTGCTGGGCACATGGTCACGGGGCGGATTGCCCAGCCGGGTCCCATTCACAATAAAAATGTCCGGCCATCCGTCGTTGTCATAATCGAAGATCGCCACCCCGGTCCCGGTGGTCTCGATGATGTAGTTCTTTACGTCCTTTTCGCCGGAGACAATCTCCTGGTTCAGCCCTGCCTTGGCTGCTATATCTTCAAAATAGGCGGTTTGGGATGGGCTGTTGGCGGAATTCTTTGGTTCCTGGGCGCGAGCCGCGGGCACAATGGAAGAAGGGACCGGTTGAAGAAAACTGAACGCGATTCCCGCGAATACCAAAAATAAGCAGTAATGAATGCGCACGCACCACCCAAAGGGATATTGATTCGGGATTATAAAACTTTATCGAATTGAAAAGAACGTCGCGTCAATCGAGTACAATTTCTCATCCAAGCATAATTTGATATGCAGTGGTTCAAACCTTTTTTTGTCGCATCCCGCAGAGGCGTCCGTCTGTATCTTTTAGTGTTCGGCCTCACCATTCTCTCATTTGCGCAGGGTCGCGCTCCCGCCGCGGGCAATAAGCCCCATGCGAACGATGCGCAAAAGCTTTATCAAAAATCCGTCGAAGAGCTTAAGAACGGCGACCTGGCTGGTGCGCGCAAAGGCTTTGAGCATCTGGTTGAAGTCGCGCCGAACTCCGCCGAGCTTCACGATTTGTTGGGCTATGTGCTCATGCTGCAATCCCAGCCCAGGCCGGCCATTGCGGAATTGCAAAAGTCGGTCCAACTGGGTCCCGGGCTGCAACTGAATACCATCCATCTGGCGGAGGCGCTGGCAATGGATGGCCAGCTCGCAATGGCGGTTTCGGAATTTCAGGAGGCGCAGAAGCTGGGGCCGCTCGATGCTTCCACGCATGTGGCCTTTGCCCATGCTTTGAGTGGAACTGGAGCGAACCAGGAGGCGGAATCGCATTTAAAGACTGCCATCAAAATGCGGCCTTCGAACGCAAGCGCATATGACGATCTCGGCGCTGTGCTGGCACAGGAAGGACGTACAAGCGAGGCCGTCGAACAATTCAGCAAGGCGATCGAATTGGATTCCAGCATGGCGGAGGCGCACCTGCATCTTGGCGTCTCGTATTTTCAGGAGGGAAAAATCGGGGAGGCGGCGCCGGAGCTGCGGGCGGCAGCAAGACTCAAGCCGGAGCTTGCGGCGGCGCACTACTACCTGGGAATGGTGCTGAATAAGCAAGGGGACCTTCGCGGGGCGGCCGCGGCCCTCAAGCGCTCCACCGAACTGCAACCGGAGAACGCGGAGCAACAGAATCAACTTGGGCTCGTCCTGCAGCGATTGGGCGAGAGCGAGGGCGCCATTGCCGCCTTCCGTCACGCTCTCGTGCTCCAGCCCAACAATGCCGATCTGCACAACAATCTCGGTCTCGCGCTCACCCAGGCTGCAAAGATCGACGATGCCATCGCTGAAATCCAGCAGGCTATTGCCCTGGTCCCACAGGACGTAAGCTACCGGAACAATCTGGGCGCGGCTTATCTGCAAAAGGCGGATTTTGACGGCGCTCTGCGCGAATTCCAGCAGGGACTGCTCACCGCTCCCAATGATGCCGAGCTGCATTACAACCTCGGTCTTGCATATAAGTTGAAGGACGATTTGCAGAACGCAGTGCTCGAGCTGCGCAAAGCGACGGAGCTGGGCCCCGATCTTGCCGACCCGCACTACACCCTGGGAGTGACCCTCTGGCAGATGGGAAATTTCGATCAATCGGCGGCGGAGCTGCAAAAAGTTGTGCGCATCAAGCCGGATTATGCCGAGGCCTATTACACGCTGGGGACGGTCTGGAAGCAGATGGGCAAGCTGCCGGAAGCGGCAGGGTCCTTGCGAACGGCGATCCGGCTGCAACCCGATTTTGCCGGAGCGCATACTACCCTTGCCGCCGTTCTCAGGCAACAAGGCGATGCCGCGGGGGCAGCGAAGGAAAACCAGATCGCCAATGAGATACGGCAA
>CAYTQA010000267.1:0-4731 GCA_964439495.1 uncultured Terriglobales bacterium
GCTCAGGATGGCCAGCCGGTCGCAACGCTCGGCTTCTTCCATCAGGTGCGTGGTCACAATGATGGTGACGCCCTCCTGGTCGCGAAGATTCTGCAGGTATTGCCACAAATCGCGGCGCGCGCCGGGATCGACTCCGGTGGTGGGTTCATCCAGCAGCAGGACCGACGGACGATGCATGAGTCCCTTGGCCAGCTCCACGCGGCGCTGCTGCCCGCCGGAGAAGGTTTCCACCCGCTCATTGACCCGGTCGGCAAGGCCCACGCGCTGCAGCATCTCGGTAATCCGGCCCTTCAGCCGGGCGCCGCTCAATCCATACAGATGACCCTGGTGCCACAGGTTTTCCGAAGCGGTGAGCTTGCCGTCTATGCTCTGCGATTGGAAGACGACCCCGATCTGCTGGCGCACCAGATTTGGCTGCTTAGCGGGATCGAAGCCCATAATTCGTGCGCTGCCGCCGCTGGGGACCATGAGGGTGCTCAGGATGCGGAAGAGCGTGGTTTTGCCGCTGCCGTTCGGACCGAGCAGTCCGAAAATTTCCGCCGGGCTCACGGAAAAAGAGATCCCCTTCAGCGCCACCCGGCTGTCATATTGATGCGCCAGCGCGGAAACTTCAATCGCGGCGCCCATTGAGTTTTCGCGTGCGCTGTTCTGGGATTCAGGCCGCGGCGCGGTGCCGCGGTCCGCTAAATTACGGCTGATTGAAATCGTCATTAGTACCTGGAAAAAATCATCATCGCGCCAAACAGCAGCGGCAGATAAATAATGCTGGCGCGCAGCAAGTGGCGCGCATATTTGCGGGACATGGCTTCCGTCGGATTGCCCAGCAATTTGGCGAATCGTACGCTATACACCAGCAGGAACAGACCGAGCGCCACGGCGAATGGTATGTAGCTATGCCGCACCATGTTCAAGTAAGCGGGAAACAGGCTTACCGGGACCAGCAGCATGGCGTAAGCAAGCACCTCGCGCACGGTCGAGCGTCCGTCCGCTTCCACCACCGGCAACATGCGGATTCCGGCGCGCGCATAATCTTCACGGTAGAGCCATGCAATGGAATGAAAGTGCGGGAATTGCCACAGGAATTGGATAGCAAAAAGAAGCAGGCCCTCCCATTCGATGCGTCCGCGCAACGCCGTCCAGCCCAGCAGGGGAGGCATGGCCCCGGGAATCGCCCCAACAAAGGTGGAGATCGGCGAATATTTCTTTAGAGGCGTATAGAGTCCCACGTAGCTGGCCGCCGTGAGAATACTGAGAAAGCCGGTAAGCGGGTTGGTGGTCCACGCCAGATAGGCGGCGCCCCCAAAGACTGCTAGGATGCCCACCGCGAGCGCGTGTGTAAGTTGCATGCGCCTGGCCGGCAATGGGCGCAGCCGGGTGCGCAGCATCAGGCCATCTTCCACCCGCTCCACGATCTGGTTGAAGGCCGCCGCGCCTCCCGAGACGAGCCCGATTCCCAGCAAGGCGCTGAGCAACTTCCATGAGAGCGATGGCACGCCGGTCTTTACACAGGCGAGATAAAAGCCTGTCCATGCGGTGAGGACGACCAGAGAGGTGACCCGTACCTTGAGCAGCATCGCATAATCCCCGAAAATGCCGATGGGCTTAGGGGCCTTTGGGGGCTGCGCAAGCGGAAGTTCATGACTGTTTTTTTTGCTCCAGACCAGGAGTGGGCGCGGAGCTGAACTCATGCCGTCACCGCCTTTCGTACGTTTACCGCCTCCGATTTCGGGACCGCGATTTCACGGCCATTTCTATACGCCTGTGCGGCCAGTACAAAAGTAGTAGCCAGGATCAATGCCCCCACCGCCACGTGCGCCACCGTGGTATACACCATGCTGGGGAGCGGCTGCACCGCATCTTTTCCCCAGATCACGCGCGTGAGATAGGCGGCAAACCCCAGCCCGAGCTGGACCAGGAGCAGCCCTAAAAGCCAGATTGCCGGGACGCGCAGTTCGCGGTTTCTACCATGCGACACCAGCACGCGGACGGCGGTCCAGAATAAAATCGCCGCAGTGAGGACCGCATTCAGCAGGTGCGGCAGAATGCTGATTCCGGAGTGGCGAAAGCCTGCGCCAAAAAAGAGCTGCAGATAAACTGCGAGGATGGCGAGCAGGGTCAAGCTACGTGTGTTCGGAGTGGTCTTTTCGCCGGCAGTTACCGGTGGTCTTTCTATCCATTCGCGTCGAGTAAAGAGCGCCATCAAAACCGCCACGCTGAAGAAAGTCTGCCCCAGCCCCGCATGTGCGCTGGAGATATACCAGGGAAGGAAATAAAGGACCGTGATCCCGCCCAGAATGCCCTGCGCCACAATGATGCCGATCATCGCCAGGCTTAACTTTTTCATCCATGCACGGCGTTCCACGCGAAAGGTCCAGACGCACATCGTAATCGTCAGCAGGCCGACGAATTCGGCGAGCATGCGGTGTCCATGCTCGTACTTCACCCCGCCCACCATGGGAGGAATTTTATAAAGCGATCCGAACGAGGTGGGCCAGTCGGGGACGGCCAGTCCAGCATCGTTACTGGTCACGAGGGCCCCCGCAATGATGAGAAGAAAAACCAGGCTGGCCAGCGCCACGCAGAAGATATGGTGCCTTCGGTTGTAAGCTCCCGCTTCGGATAATTCGGATGATAGGACTTCGGACTTCAATGTTCCTGCTCGGTTCTGGATCTTTGTGGTGGTTTGCTTGCTGCAATGATCACTGCAAGCCAACCGCTCATTTTAACAGACCGGCAGGAGCTCTCTGTCTGACTATTTACCGTCAGGGGCGGAAAAAGAGAAATTCAGCGTTTTGGTTTCCTTCGGTCCCGCCGTGATCGGTTGTGTCTGCTCTCCCGCTTTCTCATGGACCGCTGCGATGGTGTAATCTCCCGGCGGCAAGCCCCTGATCTCGAAATTTCCCGAAGCATCGCTGACCGCGAAGAAGGGCGTCCTGGAGACGTTGAGATACGCCTTCATCCAGGGATGCTGGTTGCATTGCACCGGCATCATGATCTCCGGCTGGCCGAAGCTCTTTTCAAGCGGGGCGCCGTTGGGCGCTTGCGAGAGGTTCCACTGCCGGTTGCCTTCCACGCGCGGCATGGCATGAATGTTGTGCATGGTTGGGTCGTCATTCACGATGCGCAGCGGCTGGTCCACCATGATGCCCAGAACATGGGGAATGTAACGGCAGCCCTTTTGCTCCAGGACCACGGGCGAAGTCTGGGGCGCGAAATTTTTTCCCTCCAATCCCGCCTTCACATACACGTAAACATTCGCCAGCCTGCCGTCGTTGACCAGGTACGGCGTGCTCAGGTTGGGAGCGCTGCCGGCTTGCGCGCATCCCGGATCAGTCCCCATATCGATCGGCAACGGCTTGGGCGGATTTCCCGTGAAGCTGATCGTGCCCCGGACCGTGGCTGATGTGGCCGGATCGACGGTTGTGTAATGCCCGGCGGCATTCGGTCCGTTTCGCGGTCCGCTGCTTTTCGTTGAATTGCATGCAGTCAGGGACAGACAGGCCATTAAAAAGATAAGGACCCTTCCATGCTGGCGTTTGCAGCGTCCTGGCAATGGCCCCAACCAACCTGCGGGGATTGGCCCGCTGACACACGGACCATGGTACTCGGTAGGCATATTCAATAAGATACTAGACAGAGCGGATAAAGTTCAGGAGGCATGGGCATGGCAATCAATGCAAAGCGGGACAACGACGCGGATCAACTCCATCGGACAGAGAAAGAGAAAGACTCTTTTTCAGGGTTTGGCGTCGCATTGGATATGGCATCCGAAATCAAGACCCTTGAGTCGCGCCGTCCATGGCCGCGCGGGCTGACCTCCAAGGTCCTGGTGAAGGCCCGGGACCTCAGGATTGTCCTTACGGTCATGGAATCCGGAGCGCGAATGAAAGAACACCATGCCGATGGCCGCATCTCTATTCATAGCTTGCTGGGCTCCATACGAGTCCATGTGCAAGGACAATCCGTGGAATTGCCGGCCGGCCGTCTCCTCGCCATTGATCGCTCCATCAAACACGACGTGGAAGCTTTGGAATATTCGGCATTTCTGCTGACTATCGTCTGGCCCTCCAGCCAGGAGCTGATCGATCTTCCACATAGGGGATACTGATCGGCTGACTCGCCACCCATCGAGAAGGCCCGCCGCGCAACGCAGCGAAGCAGCCTTGGGTACCCGCGCATTATAAGGATACCTTTGCGAGTGGGCAGCCAATGTGCCATAAAGGCCCCTAATTTGCGCCAAAATGTCTCTTTTCTGGTGCGCCAAAAAGACAATCCGGGCGGACCTCTAATCCTAAATACTTTATTTTCTGCTACTTGGTTCAGGTACTCTGTTTGGCATCCGGCTTGCAATGTATTAGAGCGTATACCCCCGTACTGTTCACATTCCCCAAGAATGGCAGGGCTGTAATAAGAAGGGCCCTGAATTGGAATAGGCAGTAAGAGGAATCAGGAGAATATGACAAGGACCTCGCATAAAGTGAAACCGGCTATCGAAACAATGAGTGCGGCATGGGGGAGTATTGTCGCCCTGCTGGTGCTCGGATTGTCTTTGATATGCGCTCCCTTCGCCCTGGGCGCCAATGCCCCGCAAGGCAAGATCGCCGGCGATCTGCAACAGCTTGTCTGCAGCGGCAAAGCTCCCGCTGCCATCCCCGTGATTATCCAGTTCAAGCACAAGCCGGGAGCGGGGCACTATGCGTTTTTGGCCTCCCAGGGAGCGCGGGTCAAGAA
>CAYTQA010000268.1:0-4716 GCA_964439495.1 uncultured Terriglobales bacterium
GCGCTGATCGATCTCGTGGTGCGGACTGCGAATGGCCGGCTCACCGCGGCGGAGGCGCTGGGGCATCGCGAGTTTGTGATTACAAAGCTCTATCGCAGCGCGTAGTCTGTTTTCTCGAACAGGAACATTCAGGGTGTCATTTGTGAGTTTATGAAACGTTATCCGAAACAGCAGTTAGAAATATTAATCATTCAACTGGCCCATGCTGTCGGGGTTTCTTTGGAAGATGCCGCGCTTTTTGCGAAAGCATTGCTCGATGCGGATATTCACGGGACCTCGACGCACGGGATCTCGCGATTAAATATTTATCTGAAGCGGCTGGAAAAAGGACTGATCGACCCAAAGGCCCAGCTCAAAGTGGACCGCAGCATGGGAAGTACGCTGGCGCTCGATGCAGCCAACGGGATTGGCCAGGTGCAGGCAACAAAGGCCCTGGAAATGCTGCTCCCGCTGGCGAAACAAAATGGCATTGCGGCCGCGAGCATCCGTAATTCGCAGCATTTTGGGGCGCTGTCGTATTACTGCAATCGCGCAGCCGAGCAGGATTGTATCCTGCTGGGAATGACCAACTCCGAGCCGGCGATGTCGCCGGAGGGAGGCTCGCAGGCATTTTTCGGCACCAATCCCATTGCCTGTTCGGTCCCCACGGGAAAGGGTTTCAATATAAAGATCGATCTGGCGACCTCGAAGATTGCGCGCGGCAACATCATTGCAGCCAGCAAGAAGAATGCCCCAATCCCTCTCGGGTGGGCCCTGGATGCGGAGGGGGAACCCACGACGGACGCGCACAAGGCGCTGGTGGGCACGGTGTTAACCATGGCTGGACACAAGGGATATGCCCTTGCCCTCATGATCGAGTTATTCAGCAGTGTGTTGTCCGGTGCGGCGATTGGCCCGGAAGTGGGGTCCATGTACAAGGACCTGGACCGAAGCCAAAATGTCGGCCACTTCTTTTTCCTGGTCTCTATTGATGCTTTCATGGAGCGCGCGGAGTTTATCAAGCGCGTCGACGACATGATCGATAGCCTGAAGGCATCCAGAAAGCGTCCCGGGGTGGATGAGATTCTTGTCCCGGGCGAACGGTCGTCACGAACGGCAAGGCAAAACAGCGAGCTTGGGATCCCGGTTTCGCAGGAAACTTTAACGGAACTTGAAGAATGGTGTGCCCGCTTGAGCATACCGTTTCTATTGAATCAAGCAGATTGCGGGACACCATGCGCGACATTTTAATTTCAGAAAATATTGCCGGAGCTGCCATCGATGACCTCTGTTCGCGATTTGATGTGCTGCGCCTGCCGCAGCTATGGAAAGACGCGGACGGGCTGGCAAACCATATTCGGGATACGCGGGCGCTTATCGTCCGGAACCAGACTCGCGTCACCGACGATCTGCTTCGAGCTGGAAACGAGCTGATGGTTGTCGGACGGGCGGGGGCCGGTTTGGACAACATCGATATGGAGTCCGCGAGCAAAGCTGGAGTGGTGGTGACCTATACTCCGGACCAGAACTCGATCAGCGCGGCGGAATTTACGATTGCACTCATGCTCGCGCTCGTGCGCAAGCTCCCGGAGGCGAATCTGGATACCAGAGCAGGCGGGTGGAACCGTCAGCGGTTTGTTGGGATGGAATTGTTCGGAAAAACTCTGGGAATCATTGGCGCCGGAAAAATCGGGTATTTGACCGCTAAACGTGCCCAGGCCTTTGGAATGAAGATCCTGGCATACGATCCGTTCCTCAGCGCCGACAACATTTATCTGTGTGAACTTAACGCTGAACTGGTCGATCTGGACCAATTGCTGGCCCGCGCCGATGTCGTCTCCTGCCATGTGCCCGGAACGCCCCAGACTGCCGGGCTGCTCAACCGGCAGCGATTCGCAAAGATGAAGCCGACCGCCTACCTGATCAACACCGCGCGCGGTGAGGTAATCGAAGAACGCGACCTGATTGACGCTCTGAAGTCAGGAGTGATGGCGGGCGCGGCCGTGGATGTGCGCGCATCCGAACCACCTCGCAAGGGTGAACTGGAGCTCCTGCCGAATGTGGTTCTCACCCCGCACATCGCGGCCTTTACCGAGGAGGCCCAGGACCGGGTACTCAAGGCGGTATGCGACGATGTTGCGCGCGTGCTGGTAGGTAAGCCGGCAAGAAATGCAGCGACGCCTTTCAACGTCCCCCGTGCCGCATCGCTCGCGGTGCTTGAATGATTTCCCAGTAGAACATTTCGAAATCCATCTCGCAGCGGAGAAGATTGTCGCTTGCCACACTCTTGCCACGCAGCGGGGAAGAGCGCCGGCTTCAGCGGTGCGTCAAGAGATTCGAAGAAGCGGCCTCAAGCCCAGCATAAAGCTGATTTGGAACTAGATTGAAACGTGGTCGAAACGCTCTCGCTTTCCGATGGTAAGCAGTGCGAACGTGCCGATGAGCGGCATCACGGCAGCCAGCACAAATACCGGCGTGTACGAAATGCGGTCCACGAGCAATCCTGTCAGCAAGGGGAACAGGAGCCCGCTCAGCCCACCCGCGACTCCAGTCAGGCCTGTGGCGCGTCCAACGGCGCTCTCAGGAAAGAGATCGGTGATCGCCCCATACATATTTGCGGAAAGAAAGTTGTGGCCAAAGATCGCGATACTCATCATCAGTAGCGAGATCACCGTTCTGGTATCGAATGGGACCACGAGACTGGCCAGGCAAAGGGCGCTGCTGCCGTACATCGTAATGCGCCGGACGTTGTACTGGCTGGAACCTCTGTTCTGTAGCCAGCCCGCGGACCAGCCGCCCGCGACGCCTCCCACGCTTCCCAGGAAGAAAGGAATCCAGGACAGGGCGCCGATTCGAGCGAGCGACATGTGTTGCGCGCTGAATAAATAGCTGGGCAGCCAGTACCAATAGAATTGAATGACCGGACCGACAAAGAAACGGCATAGCATGACCGCCCAGGTTGAGGACTGCCGCAGCAGGGAACCGAGCGGCTCCTGCGGAACGGCGGTCTCCGATACCACCGCGGCGGGATTGCGATAAATCCGCCACCAGAAAATGGCCCAAATCCCGCCAAGAAAAGCGGGAACGAGAAATGCGGTCCGGAATCCATAATGTTGGGCAAGGTAGACGATGAGTGGCGGAGCAACAACCGCGCCGACAACGCTGCCGCTGTTAAAGATACCAATGGCAAGGGTCCGTTCCCGGGGGGAGAACAACTGATAGACCGCCTTCATGCCGCCGGAGTAATTTCCGCATTCGCTGCTCCCCATCCAGAAGCGGGTCACCGCCAATTGCGTGCCTGATTTGAGAAAGGCTTGTGTTCCGGTAGCGGTGGACCACAACAGCACCGCGGTGAACAGTCCTATCCTGCATCCCCACTGGTCCATCACCCATCCCATGGGGAGCTCGCCGGTCATCATGCCGAACTGAAAAGCGGCAACGATCCTTCCATAAGCTTCGTTAGAGAGGTGAAAGGCCGCCCGGATCAGCGGCGCGAGTACTGAAACCGTCTGCCGGTCAATGAAGTTGATGACGGTGATTGCAAAAAGGAGAGCGAGAAGAATGTACCTGCGCCGGGAAGGCCTCGGAGGAGGTCCATAGCCAGAAGACGCCTCCGCTTCTTTTTTGCTCTCGGCTTTTCCGTTTATTAAGGCGCCATCCATCCAAACTCCGATTGCCTTTGGAATCGTTCCTGATGCGGTCACGTAAGTTTGTTGGTCTGCTCTATTAACGCCGCAAGAACCTCATCTGCCCAGTAGCGAGATGGACCTCTTTTCATCCTTTCCTTGCTGATCCAGGTCGCATTCTAGGGGAGCATCTCAAGGATGTCCAATCACTTTCAATCTGTTAATCTATCACAATTGATTTAAAACCACGTAAGCTCGGCCAAGGAGTCAAATGATCAAGAACCTGTTCTTCCTTGGGATAATTCTCGCCGCCAGTGGGGTGCTATCTCCGTCGCTGGCGCTGGCCGCCGGTCTGGCTTATGGGATTCTCGCTGTCCACCATTATCATGCGGACGCAAAACGTCTTTCGAAGTTCCTGCTGCAGGCGTCCGTGGTTTGCCTTGGCTTCGATATGAACCTTGCCGAGGTGCTTCATCTGGGACGATCTGGATTTCTCTACACCGCGATCGGCATCAGTTTAGCCATGCTTGTGGGCACGGTGCTGGCGCGCGCATTGCATGTGGAAAAGGCCCAGGGATTTCTCATCTCCGTGGGCACGGCCATTTGCGGTGGGAGCGCGATTGCGGCGCTTGCTCCCGTGATCAATGCCAATGAAGAGGAGATCGCGGTTTCCATGGGGACGATATTCGTGCTGAATTCGATCGCACTCTTCATCTTTCCCTTGATTGGCCGCGTGCTGCATCTTTCGCAGGCGCAGTTTGGGCTATGGGCGGCACTCGCGATCCACGACACCAGCTCGGTGGTGGCCGCCGCCGCGAAATATGGCGCCTTGGCGCTGACTGTGGGCACAACCGTGAAGCTGGCGCGCGCGCTGTGGATTGTTCCCATGTCGGTGGGGGCCGCCGCAGTGAAGCGCAGCACGGCGCGGATCCACTTTCCATGGTTCATTCTCTATTTCTGCCTGGCCGCTCTGTTCGCCAGTTATGTTCCGTGGTTTCGGCCGGAGTATGGCCAATTGGCGCACCTGGGCCATATGGGACTGGCGGTCACGCTTTTTCTGATTGGCGCCGGCATCTCGCGTGACGTCATCAGAGAAGTGGGAATCCGTCCC
>CAYTQA010000269.1:0-4690 GCA_964439495.1 uncultured Terriglobales bacterium
CCGGTGGAGGAGGATGGGCTTCGCGGCATGACCTCGAATCCCGCGATTTTCGAGAAGGCGATTGGCGGAAGCACCGATTATGCGGCGCAGCTTGACTCTCTGGGAGGCAGCAAGCTCGATGCCAAAGGCGTATTTGAAGAGCTGGCCGTGCAGGACATCCAGGCGGGTTGCGACATCCTGAAGCCGGTTTACACCGCATCCAATGGACGCGATGGGTATGTGAGCCTGGAGGTCTCTCCCGCTCTCAGCCACGATACCCAGGCCACGATGGAAGAGGCGCGCCGGCTCTGGAAACGGGTGGACCGGTCCAACCTGATGGTCAAGGTCCCGGCCACTCCCGAGGGCATTCCCGCCATTCGGCAGCTCATCGGCGAAGGGATCAACATCAACGTGACCCTGCTGTTTGCGCAGAGCGCCTATGAGAAGGTCGCGGAAGCCTACATCTCCGGCCTGGAGAAGCTGGCGGCCGGCGGCGGCGGCGACCTGAGCAGAGTCGCAAGCGTGGCCAGCTTCTTTATCAGCCGCATTGATTCCGAGGTGGATGCGCGCCTTCATGCCAAGTTGAAGCAGGCCAGCTCGCAATCCGAGAAAGATCTGCTGCAATCGCTTCTCGGCAAAGTTGCCATCGCCAATGCCAGGCTGACCTACCAGCGCTATAAGCAGATCTTCAGCGGTCCGCGATGGGAGGCGCTCAAGGGCAAAGGCGCGCATACCCAACGCCTGTTGTGGGCGAGCACCAGCACCAAGGACCCCAGCTATCGTGACGTTCTCTATGTGGAAGAGTTGATCGGCCCGGACACCGTGAATACCATGCCTCCGGCCACCTTCGACGCCTTTCGCGACCATGGAAAGCCGCGCCCCAGCCTGGAAGAGGACCCGGCCTCCGCACAGACCGTAATGGATAACCTGAAGAAGGCCGGAATCTCGATGACCGAGGTCACCGACAAGCTGCTCGACGATGGAGTGAAGCTTTTTGAGGACGCCTTCACCAAGCTGATGACCGCCATTCAGAAGAACCGCAGCCAGGCGTCGCAGTCGAATACCGGTCCGCTCAACTACAAACTTGCCGGAGACCTTGAGGCCAGGGTGAACGCCAATCTTGAAGATTGGGCAAAGAACAATAAGGTCCGGCGGCTCTGGGACCGCGATGCTTCTCTGTGGACAAATACCGATGAGTCCAAATGGTTGGGCTGGCTGGGTATTGTGGACCACCTGCTCGCGGCGATCGCTCCATTCACCAGCATCGCCGAAGAGGTGAAGCAGGCCGGCTTTACCCATGCCGCTCTTCTGGGGATGGGCGGTTCCAGCCTTTGTCCCGAGGTGATGGCCATGACCTTCGGAAAGATCGATGGCTCTCCGGAGCTGCATGTGCTTGATTCGACCGACCCGGCTCAGGTGAAGGCCTTCGAGCAAAAGCTGGATTTGAAGAAGACCATCTTCATCGTATCCAGCAAGTCGGGCAGCACCCTGGAGCCGTATATCTTCAAGCAGTATTTCTTCGAGTTAATGAAGAATACAGTGGGTGCGGAAAAGGCGCCGCAACACTTTATCGCCATCACCGATCCCGGCTCGGCCTTCGAGAAGGTGGCCACCAGCGATAAGTTCCGCCACATCTATCATGGCGTCTCCAGCATTGGCGGGCGCTATTCCGCGTTATCGAATTTCGGCATGGTCCCCGCGGCGATCATGGGAGTGGATGTTAAGAAATTTCTCGACCGCACGGAGGAGATGGCGCATGCCTGCGTGCCCGATGTTCCCGCGAAGGAAAATCCTGGGCTGCTGTTGGGCGTCATCCTGGGCACTCACGCGGTCAACGGCAAAGACAAGATCACGCTCATTACCTCGCCCAGGGTCCGCGATCTGGGCGCATGGCTGGAGCAGCTGCTGGCCGAGTCCACGGGCAAAGAGGGCAAGGGAGTGATCCCGGTGGACCGTGAAGAGCTGGGCGCTCCGCAGGTGTATGGAGACGACCGGCTGTTCGTCTATATCCATCTGAAGAACGATGTTGACGAGAAACAGGAGGCCGCGCTTCAGGCCCTGGAGAAGGCGGGAAAATCCGTGGTGCGGATCGAGGTGCTCGATATCTATGATCTCGGCCAGGAGTTTTTCCGGTGGGAGATTGCGACCGCGGTGGCGGGCGCGATTATGGGCATCAATCCCTTCAACCAGCCGGATGTCGAAGCCAGCAAGGTTGAGACCCGCGCACTGACCACAAAATACGAAGAGACCGGCTCGCTGCCGGCGGAGACGCCCATATTGGACGATCAGGGCATCAAGCTTTTTGCGGACCAGAAGTATGGCGGCAGATTGGTTACAGCCGCAAGCAATGACAAGTCTCTGACCGGCTATTTAAAAGCCCACCTGAATACGCTGCGCACGGGAGACTACTGCGCCCTGCTGGCTTATCTTCCCATGAACGATGCCAATGAGCAGGCGCTGCAGAAATCGCGGCTCGCGATCCGGGACAAAAAGAAGTCCGCGACCTGCCTCGGCTTCGGTCCGCGCTTCCTGCATTCCACTGGACAGGCCTACAAGGGCGGTCCCAATACCGGGGTCTTCTTCCAGATCACATGCGACGATGCTCAGGACTTGAAGGTCCCGGGGCAGAAGTTCACCTTTGGAGTGGTGAAAGCGGCCCAGGCGCGCGGTGATTTCCAGGTGCTGAGCGCGCGCGACCGTCGCGCACTGCGTATTCATCTGGGCGCCGATCTGCGGAAGGGGCTGCAAACGCTGTACGAAGCCATCATCAAGGCAATCGCATAACCAGTATTTCGGGCTAAAAGGAGCCAGGTTTCTATGCAGATGGGAATGGTGGGTCTGGGCAGGATGGGCGGAAACATGGTGCGCCGCCTGATGAAGGGCGGCCACGAGATTGTGGTCTCCGATCTGAGCCAGGAGGCGGTCAATCAACTGGCCAAAGAGGGGGCATTGCCCAGCGCCTCTCTCGATGATCTGATTAGGAAACTTAGCAAACCGCGCGCGGTGTGGGTCATGGTCCCGGCCGGCGATCCCACCGAGAAGACGGTGATGGCGCTGGCCGGCAGGATGGAGGCCGGAGACGCAATTATCGATGGTGGCAATTCAATGTACAAAGACGATGTTCGCCGCGCCCGCGAGCTGAGCAAAAAGGGCATTCATTACATTGATGTCGGGACGAGCGGCGGAGTGTGGGGCATCGAACGCGGCTATTGCATGATGATCGGCGGTCCGGAGGAGGCAGTAACGCGCCTCGATCCCATTTTTAAGACGCTGGCCCCGGGACGCGGAGAGATTCCACGTACTCCGGGCTGGGAAAAGCGCGGCGGCACGGCGGAAGAAGGCTATATTCACGCCGGCCCTTCGGGCGCGGGCCATTTTGTGAAGATGGTCCACAACGGCATTGAGTATGGGCTGATGCAGGCCTACGCAGAGGGCTTCGATATCTTCCGCAACGCCAATTCAAAAGAGCTTCCCGATGACCTGCGCTATGATCTCGACTTGCCCGCGATTGCCGAGGTGTGGCGCCGGGGCAGCGTCGTCGCCTCCTGGCTGCTGGACCTGACGGCGATGGCATTGATCGAGCAGCCCGATCTGGCAAACTATAGCGGCTTCGTGCAGGATTCCGGCGAGGGACGCTGGACGGTCGAGGCCGCGATCGCCGAAGCTGTGCCCGCGGAGGTGCTCACCGCGGCCCTGTACACGCGCTTTCGTTCGCGCCAGGAGCATACATTCGCGGAAAAGATGCTTTCGGCGATGCGCCAGAAGTTCGGCGGCCACGTGGAGCCGAAAAAAGTTTCGGGTACCCATTAGCATTCATAAGTTACGCTGTAGTCGCAGATGAGATTTCAAGGCCACCACTGGAGCGCGGACTAGAACGGATGCAATCACAAAACAGAAACTCCATCGCAACCACGCCAACCCTAGTGGAGAATGTTTCCGGGGCAAAGTCCACGGGGCCATGCGTCATGGTGATCTTTGGGGCCACGGGCGACCTGACCAAACGCAAGCTGCTCCCCTCCATCTACAATCTGCTGGAGCAAAATCTTCTTTCCCGCGAATTTGCCATTGTGGGCGTCTCCCGCGATGACTTCGACACCGAAAGCTTCCGAAAGCATGTGAAGGACTCGCTGAACCAATTCTGCGGTCATTGCGAAGGGGAGCTGACGGACTGGCTGGTCGGGCACTGTTATTACGTGAAGGGAGATTTCGACGATCCGCAAACCTATGCGCGCCTTAGCGAGCAACTCGCCATCGCGGACAAGCAGCACAACACCCATGGCAACTACTTTTTTTATCTGGCGGTGGCGCCACAGTTTTTTGCCATCACCACGCAGCAACTGGGCGAGTCCGGGCTGGCGCAGGAAAAGGGCGGCACATGGCGGCGGGTGATTATAGAAAAGCCCTTTGGGCACGACCTGGAATCGGCGCGGGCGCTGAATGCCTCCATCCAGAAGGTGCTGGACGAGCACCAGATTTATCGTATCGATCATTATCTCGGCAAAGAGACCGTCCAGAACATCCTGGTATTTCGTTTCGGGAACGGACTTTTCGAGCCGATCTGGAACCGCAATTACATTGATCATGTGCAGATTACCGTGGCGGAAACCGTGGGAGTAGAAGGCCGCGGAAGTTATTTTGAGACTGCGGGTACCCTGCGCGACATGGTCCCCAACCACATCATGCAGCTCATCACCCTTACCGCGATGGAGCC
>CAYTQA010000270.1:0-4672 GCA_964439495.1 uncultured Terriglobales bacterium
AAGATGGACTTATACGCCAATGTCCGTCCGGTAAAGTGCCTGGATGACTCGCTCTGCCCGCTCAAGCATGTGAAGGCGAAAGAGATTGATTTTGTGGTGGTCCGCGAAAATACCGAAGGCCCCTATGTGGATATGGGCGGGGTATTCAAGCAGGGGACGCCCGACGAAGTGACCGTCCAGGAAGATGTGAATACCCGCAAGGGGGTGGAGCGCATCATCCGTTACGCCTTCGATTATGCGCGAAGCAATGGACGCGGCAAGGTGCTGATGGCGGACAAATCCAATGTGATGACCTACGCCCACGGCCTTTGGCAGCGCGTCTTCAAGGAAGTGGCCGCGGAGTACAGCGGCATTGCCGCGCAGCACATGTATGTGGACGCGCTTTGCATGCACATGGTGCGCGACCCCAGGCAGTTCGATGTGATCGTCACCAATAATATCTTTGGAGACATCATCACCGATCTTGCCGCTGCCCTGCAGGGTGGCCTGGGGATGGCCGCCAGCGGCAATATTCATCCTGGCCGCACCTCGATGTTCGAACCCGTTCACGGCTCCGCGCCGCCCTTTGCCGGCAAGAATATCGCGAACCCGGTCGGCGCCATCGCTACGGCGGCCCTGATGCTCGATTATCTGGGATTCGCCAGGGAAGCGGCTGGAATCAATGCCGCGATACTGGAATCCATCCAGCAGAAGAAAACCACGCAGGACATCGGCGGAAGCCTGGGCACAAGAGAAGTCGGCGACTGGATTGCAAACCGGGTCTCTTCCCAGGGATAGGACCTGGATGCGCGCCACCTATTTTCCCAGAGTACGACCGGGAGTGCACCTTCGTAAGTGGCCTCGCACGAGGCAGTTAACTAAACTCTAATCTGTCCCTCCACCCTGGATTTGTGGCAGATCATGGAACCTACATCCGCAGCATCGGCTGCATCCAGCTCGCAAGGGCAGGTCGAACGCTTTGAGTTCATTCAAGCGTTGAGCCGTGGCACGGTCGGCAGCGTCTCCAAAACTCATGACAGAAAGCTGAACCGGGTGGTCGCTTTGCGCACCATCGAGCTTCCGGATTGGGTGGAAGACCCGCAGGCTTTGCTGCAAAGAGTGCTCACCGAAGCGCGCAACGCGGCCACGCTGGACCATCCCAATATCACGCGCCTTTTCGGCGGAGGACATAAGGAGCTCAAGGTCTCCCTGGTATGGGACTTCGTGGAAGGCCCGTCTTTGCGCGAGCTCCTCGCCAAAGGGATCCCGCTGAATGAAGTTTTCTCCATCGCCAAACAGCTTCTAACCGCTTTGGAGTATGCCAACAGCAAAGGCGTATTTCATCACTGCCTGAATCTTTACAACCTGAAACTCCAACCGGGTGGAACGCTCAAGGTCCTTGATTTCGGGGTCTTGCCGGAGCGCAATGTTGCCTCTCCAAATCCGGCAAAGCGGCTGGAAAACGAGCACTATCTCTCCCCGGAGCAGATCAGGAACAGGCCTGTAGACATCCGGACCAACATCTTCCATGCGGCGACTTTGCTGTATGAGCTGTTTACAACCCGCAACCCATTTGCCGGCAAGCACCTTGAAGAGATCGATCGCAATATTACCGAGCTGGCCCCAACGCCGCTCTCCAAGGCCCATCAGCGCGTTCCGGAAGAAGTTTCGAAGGCGGTTTTAAAAGGATTGGCAAAAAACCCTCAGGACCGCTATCAAAATTACCAGGAGTTCATCGCCGCGCTGGAGGCGGCCAGGTTGGCCCCCAGACCGGCAGCTGCAACTCCAGCTCCGGCAATCGCAGCATCGCCTGCGGCAGCCGCAGCCCCCGGCGCAGCGCCCGCAATCAAGCCGGCCGCGAATGGGGTCCCTGCAAAGGCTCCCGGCGCAGCCACTGCTGCGGCGAAAAAGCCCGCCGCAGACCCCAAGGCCCGGCTCATTGCTTTTCTAAATCGCATCCAGTGGCAATACACTGTGGTGGGGCTCGTGCTGCTCGGAATCGTCGCCATTGTCTTCCACTTTGTCGCGCTCCATCAGGCGGCGCTCCCCGAAGCGGCGGAAGTGAAGACCGCAACCGAAGTCCAGCCGCTGCCACAGGCAGCAATCAATACCGAATTGCCGCCGGTGACCGCTCCTTCCGAGAATTCGCAGGATGCAGACGCGCAGGCCGTGGTGGCCGAAGCGAAGGTAGCTCGACGCCCAGCCGCAACCGTGGGGAAACTCTTCGTCTCCTCTGTTCCCGCGGGCGCCCAGATTGAAGTAGATGGAAATTCCATGGGGGCCACGCCAGAAACCATTGAGGGGGTCCCGCCCGGCCCGCACACAATTGTTCTCAACAAATCGGGATATACTCCCGAGACCCGGGTCGTCAATATTTCTTCGGGGCACACTTCTTCCATGGCCCTGAAGCTTTCCACGCCTCAAAGCATGATCAATATCGCGGCCACGCCGCCGGGAGCGAGCATCCTGATCGACGGCAGGGACACGGGAAGGGTTTCCCCGGCGGAACTGGTATGGACGCAGGGAGCGCACACCATTACGCTGCACAAGGAAGGTTATCTCGACAGCAGCGCAAAAGTGGTTTTAAAACCGGGTCAGGTGTTCTCATATTTTCCCTCTTTAAAAGTCCTGGGACGCACCGACACAATCAAGGTGGTTGGCGGGGGAATCAAGAAAATCTTTGGCGGCGGGTCGTCCGGCAATGAGGCGCGCCTCCAGATTAAAACCGAGCCGAAAGGCGCGACCGTCACCATCAACGGCATGAGGCTGGAAAAGCACGCCCCGGTAGAGCTGGAGTTGGATCCTGGGACTTATGAAGTGGTTCTGGAGATGCCGGGATTCAGGGCTGTCCGCAAAACCGTGACCGTTGAGAGCGGCCAGAAGTCGCAGATCGAAGAGCAGCTTCAGCGGTAATCCCCGCCGTCAGCCGCAGGTCAGTTCCATGATGCCTGGAGCCGCTTCAACGCCTTAAACGCAATTAAATATTGTGGGTTGGCCTGGTGCGAGCGCGCATAACATTCCTGGGCCTTCTTCCAGTTGCGCTGGTGTTCATAGACCCGGCCCAAGTTGTAATAGGGATACCAGCAGGTATCGTAACGCGGGGCTGCCGTCGCCTTTTCCAGCCAGGGAATGGCCTCCTGCCAGCGCTTCTGTTCAATCAGGTAGCCGCCAATGTCGTTATAAGGATTGCCAGATCCGGGATCGATCCTGATCGCCTTCTTGCACTCCTGTATGGCCTGCTCGTAATTGCCGAGATAGGAGTACGCCCACCCCTTGAAGGTATAAGCCTCCGCCGTGGGATAGGCCTCTATGGAGTGGGTGTAGAGTTCGATGGCCTCTTCATATTCGCCATGCACCTGGTGCTCATAAGCCCTGCGGAAGTACTCTGAGGCCCGTTGCTTCAATTCGCTTTCAGACATGGGAGACTGCGGTTCTTGCCTGTTATTATCCTGCGTTCCTGGATGGCTGTCATCCTTGCGAGTGGGATTGTCTTCCATGTAGGCTTCCATCAGATGAATACTCTTCGCAAAACCGGGCTCCATCTTCCTGTCCTGCTCCTCATGCTTTCTCTGTGTGCCCGTTCCCAGTCGCGGGAGCAAAGCGGTCAGTCGGTCCCCTCCGGCGGTATCGGAGTCAAGGTAGAGGATTCGGCAAAGCAGAATCCATCCTCCACCGCGAACCAGGAGAAGCCGGAGAAGCGTATCTCTCCCGAAGAAGCGAAGGCCCTCTTTGCCTCCGTGGATGCGATCTTCAAGTTTGCCAGCGAGGACAGCGGGTTTGCCATCCAACATTCCGTAAAACGTGAATTGGTCAACCGCGACGTAGTGCAGAAGTATGTCGAAAGCCGGATGAATGATGACGAGGACGCGAAACGGTTGGAGCGCTCCGAGATTGTGCTGAAGAAATTCGGACTGCTGCCTCGTAATTTCGACCTGCATACTTTTTTGGTGGCTCTCTTGCGCGAGCAGGTAGCGGGCTACTACGACGTAAATACCAAAACCATCTACCTGCTCGACTGGGTCGATCCCGAGGCGCAACAGCCCGTGCTTGCCCATGAGCTTACCCATGCCTTGCAGGACCAGAACTACGACCTGAAGAAATGGTCTGACCTGCACGACCCGCATAAAAAGAAGGAAGAGCGCTTCGAGTACGATGAGGACGAAGAGTCGATGGCGCGCGACGCGGTTGCGGAAGGCCAGGCCATGGTGGTGCTGGTGGATTACTGGCTTCGGCCCACCGGGCACACGCTCGCCGATTCCCCTGAGATTGGCAAAAAAATGCGGGAGGCGATGGGGAAATCCGGCGATTCTCCCATGCTCGATCGCGCGCCCCTGATGCTGCGCGAATCCCTGATTTATCCCTATCGGGACGGCCTCGATTTTGAGCAGCAGCTCCTCTCCGCCGGCGGGAGACAACTTGCTTTTAACGGCGCGTTCAAACGGCCCCCGCAGGACACGCATGAGGTCCTCGAGCCGTCCGCGTATTTAGCGGCCAAGCCGGTCTTCTGGATTCCGCTGCCGGATTTTCATGAAACTCTGGGGAAAAATTACGAGAAATACGATGTGGGCTCGGTAGGAGAGTTCGATACTGGCATCATCCTGCAACAATATGCCGACAATGCAACTTCCTCCAAATTGGCGCCCGCCTGGCGGGGCGGTTCATACTATGCGGCGAAAAAAGTGCAGGCGACCGG
>CAYTQA010000271.1:0-4672 GCA_964439495.1 uncultured Terriglobales bacterium
GAAATGCTGATTGCACTTCGGACACACATTCAGATTTTCTTCCAGATCTTTTTTCCAGATGATCTGGCGGCAGCCTTCGCATTTCACCCACAATCCTTCGGTGCGGATGCGCTTCTCATCGTCATTGGGTTGCAGTTCGGAAGGTTCTCGCTTAAACCAGGTCATCGGTCTTTAATGCCTCGCTGCGCCTCTGTGTCTTCTTCATCGGAGTGCTTCACTTGGCGCATCTCCGTCACGGCCATCTCAGTCATTGTCGGACGCGCGTTGCTTTCGGTCAAGATCACATGTCCCATCTCAGGTTTTGCCTTTAGTGCCTCTACTGCTCTGGAGATCGAACCATGCCGACTGGCGGCAGGGGCGATCTCATGGTCAGTGTCCGCTATGGTACGGATGTCCCTTTAAGATTGTAAATGCCCGATAGAGTTGTTCGAGCAGAATCACCCGAGCCAGTCCATGGGGCAGCGTCATCTTTCCCAACGAGAGCAGCTGGCCGGCGGAGCGCAACGCCTCTTCGGAAAAGCCATCGGCCCCGCCCACCGCGAAGAGCAGCGTTTGCGTCCCCCGCGATTGATGCGCCTCAAGGAAGCGCGCAAACTCCTCCGATGCGAATTGCCTGCCGCGCGAATCGAGCAGGACCGTGAACGGCGCGGTACGTCCGGCCGTCTGCCCAGCCAGCTTCGATATCGCCGCCTCGCTGGATACGGCATGGGCTTCAAGAGTCACGAATCGTGACAGGCGCTTGATGTATTCATCGCTGAGCGCCTGGATGCCAGGTTCTTTGTCGCCCGCGCGCCGGCTGGTGATCCATGCAACCTGCAGCTTCATTCATTCCCCCGTGGGAAGGCGGCCCTGACGAAGCGCGCAGAGGGAATCATCTGCGGACCAGATGGCCTCTCAACGTTTTTTCTTGCCACCGGATTTCTTTTTTGCCGCCGATGGACCTTTCTTCTTGCTGCTGCGGGTTGATCGCCGCGCAGAGCCGGCCAGCGCCGCTTTCACTGGAGCGGCAGTCTTGGGACGCGAAGGACGGCGGCTGCGTCCCGCGGCGGCAACGCCTTCTTCCTGGGCCGGCGTGGGCTTCGCCAAGTCATCGATTGTGACACGCCTGGCATTGCGCCACAGCCGCTCCAGGTCATAGAACTTGCGCGCATTGGCGGAGAAGATATGCAGCACGAAGTCCACATAGTCCAGCAGCACCCACTCCGCCTGCTTGTAGCCCTCCACCTGATTGGGATACATGCCGGAATCGCGCTTGAGCCGCAGCTCTACCTCGTCGGCGATTGCCTGCACCTGGCGCGGATTGCTGCCATGGCAGATCAGCATGTAGTCGGTAAAGGCGGAGGAGCTCTTTTCCATTTCAAGGATGCTGATCTCTTCCGCTTTTTTCTCGGCGCAGGCGGCCGCTGCCAATGCTATCTGCCGCTTCGTTTCGGACTTGCTCATGAATTGGATTTGGATGCTTGCACAGGCCGCGAATGCTTGCCGGATTTTACCCTCGGCGCTGGCGCTGGGCTTTCCTTTTCTGTTTGTCGCTGCGATGCTGCTCTTCTATATATACCAGCCTTTACGATATATTCCGCTACCGCTTCCCCCACCAGCTTCCGCAGGCGGGCCTTCCCTGAATTTTCCGCAGCCGCCCGGATCTGGGTGGATGAGACCCGCTCCGAGATGTCCTCCATCAGGTGCAGCGTAATTTCCGAAAGCGCGATGGTCCGGGTGCTCTCGCTGGAAAAGTCCATCTTCTGTTTTTTTGCGATCTTCAGCACGTCCTGGTTCGGGCGCAGCTTCGCGGGAAGCGCTTCGGCGATATCGCCCATGGAAAAACCCGGACGGCTGGCGATGATGAATTCGCATTCATGCAGCAGCTCCTCCGCTTTGTGCCATTTGCCCAGGCCAAGAAAGGCATCGATTCCTATCAGGAAATAAAGCTTGTCCGCTTTTTTCAGAGTATCTTTCAGCTTCCGGATGGTGTTAATGGAGTAGCTCGGCCCGGCGCCTTCCGTGGGCGCTTCCAATCCGGAGACGACAAACGCCCGCTCCCCCTCCGTAGCCAGGGCCAGCATGGCAAACCGATGATGGTACTCGGTGGTGGGCTGCCCCTGCTTTAGCGGCTGGATATAAGCAGGAACGAAGAGCACCCGATCCAGTTCAAAGCGCTCTGCCGCCGCGCGCGCCATTTCGAGATGTCCCCGGTGCACCGGATCGAAGGTGCCGCCGAAAAACGCGATATTCATACTGCTGCTCAGTTTACCTGTAACTCACACAAAGAGCGCAACTTGTATTTATATAACGCATAAGTTATGAATGCAAGCAGGTGGCAAACAGGCGGAAATCTAGCCAGGAATCCAGATGGTAAACCTTAGCGGGCAGAATGCCTTTTGAGAGGAATGTTCCACGTGGAACATTCCGTCTGGGCAATGTTGCTGGGCCGGTAAATGACTGATATTCCACATACTTTTCCACCTCCAGAGCTGGCTGGAACTCTAACAAACCAGGAGACGTAGCCTCCTAAGTGTTCCACGTGGAACACTTTATCCGCAATGCTGCACTAAAATGCGGCATTGTAAGCCCCGAATAACCTTTCTATATTCGCAATAACTCCCATGGCAAAGATTATTGCGATTGCAAACCAAAAGGGTGGGGTCGGCAAGACCACCACCGCCATCAATCTGGCTGCATCCCTGGCGGCTGCTGACCTGCAAGTGCTTTTGATCGATTGCGATCCACAATCCAACTCCAGCAGTGGACTGGGCTTGGCGCGCGATCCGGATCGGCCAAGCACGTACAGCATCCTGATGGGAGATGTGGCGCCCGAAACGGCGGTAGTGCAGACCGAGCTAGAGGGCCTCTTTATCATTCCCGCCCACAAGAACCTTATTGGCGCGAACATCGAGCTGGTCCAGGCGGAGAACCGCGAATTCCGATTGAAAGACGCTCTGAAGTCCCTTTCGGCAAATTTTCACGTTATTATCCTGGATTGTCCCCCAGCCCTCGACCTGCTCACATTGAATGCCTTGGTTGCGGCGGATTCCGTCCTTATCCCCATGCAGGCGGAATACTTTGCCCTGGAAGGGGTGAGCGAGCTGCTGGATACCATGGAGCGCATCCGGCAGGGCCTCAACCCGGAGCTGGAGGTGGAAGGAGTGGTGCTCACCATGTTCGATGAACGCACCAACCTGAGCCAGCAGGTTGCCGGGAACCTGCGCCAGTACTTTGGGGACAAGCTCTATAAAACCACGATCCCGCGCAATGTGCGTCTGGCCGAGGCGCCGAGCCATGGCAAGCCGGTGCTGATGTACGACCCGCGCTCCCGCGGGGCGGAATGTTACATCAAGCTGGCCAAAGAGATACTGGAACGCTATCTCTCGCGCCCGGAGCAGATGGGGCCATCGCTCGCCGAACAGCGGACCGCAATTCCATCGAATGTTTAATCGCAAACAGCAGAAATCTGGCAGAACAGCAGAAATCAATCGTTACAAGGACCAAAAAACAATATGGCAGATGTAAACGCAGGCACAGATCAGAAACGCAAGGCCCTGGGCAGGGGACTGGAGGTTTTATTGCCCTCGACGCGTCCCACGGCCGCCCAGCCCGCAGCCGCTCCCGCCACACAGGATAGCGGGGCACGAGAGATCGCAATCGACAAGATTGAACGCAATCCCTACCAGACGCGCACCTACTTCGATGACCCTGCGCTCAACGAGCTGGCTGCCTCCATTGCGTCCTCGGGAGTGGTCCAGCCCATCCTGGTGCGTCCTCTGGCCGGCGGAAAATATCAGCTTGTCTCGGGCGAGCGGCGCTGGCTGGCCTCGCAAAAGGCAGGGAAGACGACCATTCCGGCGGTGGTGCGCCAGGTTTCGAACCAGCAATCGCTGGAGATCACAATCATTGAAAATATCCAGCGCGAAGACCTGAACCCCATGGAGCAGGCGCACGCCTACGAGCGGCTCGCTCGCGAATTCAACCTCACCCAGGAACAGATGGCGGTAAAGACCGGCAAGGAGCGCGCCACGGTTGCCAACTTCCTGCGGCTGCTCAAGCTGCCCAGGGAAGTGCAGACCATGCTGGAGAAGGGAGAGTTGAGCGCCGGACATGCCAAGGCCCTGCTTATGCTGGAAGATCCCGCCGCGATCTCCCGGGCGGCGCTGCAGGTTTGCGCCAACGCGCTCTCCGTCCGCGCCACGGAAAAGATGGTGCAAGGCATTCTGCATCCGGGCGATGGCGAACAAAAGACGAATAAAGAAAAGCCGGTGGACCCCAATGTTCGCGAGGCCCAGCAGCAGCTCCAGCGCGCCTTGGGGATGAAAGTCACGATTAATGACAAGCAGGGCAAGGGAAAGATCGTGATTGAATACGCCTCGCTTGAAGACTTCGACCGCCTGATGGAGACGCTTTCCTGAGCTTCAGTTTGGATTTGATTTCCTTGAGAAACCTGCCACCACCAATGCGAAGCGATTGCGGACATGCTGGCTGACTACGCGCTGCATCCGGAGCGGTCCCGCGGGCGCAGGTATCCGGAGCCGCCGCATCCTTATCGGGAAGATTTCCAGCGGGACCGCGATCGCATCATCCACTCGCGCGCCTTTCGCCGCCTGGAGAATAAGACCCAGGTCTTTACCCGGCGCTACTCCGACCACTTTCGAAACCGGCTCACGCACAGCATCGAGGTGGC
>CAYTQA010000272.1:0-4662 GCA_964439495.1 uncultured Terriglobales bacterium
GGTGGAGAACTTATATCCGCGGCGATATTCGAACTTGTCCACCGCCTTCATCAGGCCGATGTTGCCTTCCTGGATCAGGTCTAGAAATTGCAGTCCGCGATTGGTGTACTTCTTGGCGATCGATACCACCAGGCGCAGGTTGGCCTCGATGAGCTCGCGCTTCGCGTGCTCGGCATCCATGTCGCCCTGAATGATCTCGCGCTGGGTGCGGCGAAGGTCCTGGAAGGTGACGCCGGCTTCCTGCTCCAGCTTTTCCAGATCGGTTTTGCAGTTGCGCTGCTGGCGCCGGTATTCCTTCTTCTGCTCTTCCGATTTGCTGGCTTCGATTTTCTTTTCCAGGTTCTGGAACTGGCGATCGAGCGAGCGCATGGAATCGACCATGCTGCCCACGCGGTCGATCAATCGCTTGCGCTGCTGCGTGGTATAGCGCAGCTCGCGAATGATGCGGGAAATCTTCACCGTCTCGCGGCCGAGGTGCCAACGGCAACGGCGGAAGTCGCGCGGCTTATTTTTCTTATTGATCTCCTGAAGCTTCTCCGCTAATGCCTGGGCCTTCTTGTAGTGCTTCTGCAGCTCATCCACCTTGGCGGTGGTCTGCTTGGAGCGGTTGTTCAGGATTTCGTCCGTGATCTCTTCTTCGTCGAAGACCACGATTTCCTTGATGGAACGCACGCCGCGCTTGAGGTCTTCGCCCAATGCCGCGACTTCGCGGATCACGATCGGCGAACGCGAGATCGCCTTCATCACGCGGTTCTGTCCACGCTCGATGCGCTTCGCGATTTCAACTTCCCCTTCCCGCGTCAACAGCGGGACGGTGCCCATTTCGCGCAGGTACATGCGCACGGGGTCGTTGGTCTTTTCGAGAGCGCCCGGGGTAAGATCGAGTTCGACGTCTTCGCCGGCTTCAAGCTCGGCATCGAACTTCTTATCGAGTTCGGCCCCGGGGATCTTCGGGCCATCGAGCAGGTCAATGCCCTGGGTCCCCAGCGTGGTGATCAGGTCATCCAAATCATCCGGGGAATTCACATCGCCCGGAATCATATCGTTTACTTCACCATAGGTGAGGTAACCTTTTTCCTTGCCTACATCGATTAATTTTTTAATATCGTCGAATTTGTCGTCGAGAGCCAATAGACACTTATCTCCAGTCGGAAGAGGTGCGGTCTGGGCGGCTTAGATCCGGAAACTCACTGCCAGCAGACTGGCCGGTAAGCGCAACATACCAAAGGGTATTAGGATAGCACAACGCCGGGATCACCCGCCAGGCGTACGCCCCCTTAGTGTAATTAGATACATGCAGAGCGGAAAAGGTGCAAAAAGAAAATCCCTGATGCCCAAACCTTAGTACTCAGGCGGCAGGTTTGCAGGAGCGAGCTACTGGGCCTTGCTGAGCGCCTGATCGATTTTGAGCTTCTCCTGTAGCAGCGCCGCCAGCGATGCGGCGTCGTTCCTGCGCTCGGCTTCCGTGATGCGCGCCTTCAACTCCCGCTGCTTGCGCTCGATCTGGCCACGCCGCAGCGCCTCCAGGGAGGATTCGAGCATCTCCAAGGTCAGCTCTTCGGCCTCCTGCATGAGTACGGAAGCCAGGACGCGGTTGCCCTCCGCATCCAGATCGTCCTGATTTGCAAGCAGGGCATCGAGCAACAGCTCGGAGCTCAATCCATGGTGAAGCTGCTCGCTTCCCAGGACCTCTGCCGCGCGGTCACGCAGCCCGGGATCCATGCCCTGAGCGCCGGGCGCAAGCACGCGGAGCAATACCTTCTCAGCTTCGGTGATTTGCGGCCCGCTTGCGCTCTTGAACACAGCTCCACGGCTCCGTGCGGCGGAGCGCAGCTCATGGGCAAGCAGCGCCGAGTCCACGCCCAGCTTTTGCGCCGCTTCCCGGGCCAACTCGTCGCGAACGATGGCATTGGGCACCTGCTTGATGTAGGGAAGCAGATAGGTGATGGCTTTGGCTTTGCCATCAGCCGTCCTGACCGGAAATTTGGTCCGCGTGCGCTCGATCAGGTAATCGAAGTAGCTGGGGGAGTGCATCAGCGCATCCCCGTATGCCTGACGTCCCTTCTTGCGGATAAACAGGTCGGGATCGAAGCCGGTTTCAAGGCTTACGACCTTTACCTGGAAGTCTTCCTGCACCAGCATGGCCAGGGAGCGCTCCGTGGCCGCCGCTCCAGCGGTATCGGGATCGAAGTTCACGACGATATTCCTGGTAAAGCGCGCCAGCAGGCGGACCTGGGCTTCGGTGAAGGCCGTCCCTGAGGTGGCCAGCACGTTCTGAAAGCCGGCGGTGAAGACCGAGATGCAGTCCACATTCCCTTCCACCAGAATGGCGTAGTCCAGCTTGCGGATGGCCTCTTTGGCCTTGTCCAGATTGAACAGCACCCGTCCCTTGGAGTAGATCGGGGTCTCCGGCGAGTTCAGGTATTTGGGGCCGGCCTTCTCTCCAGTCTCAATGGAGCGTCCGGTAAAGGCAATGATCTTCCCCTGTTCATTGGCGATGGGAAAGATAATACGATTGCGGAACTTTGAATAGATGGCCGCCCGGGATTGCGGGTCCTCCTCCTGGGCGGTGGGGACGTCTTTCCAGGAGAATAGTCCGGAGACCTTGAGCAGATCGTCGGAGAATCTACCCCGCAATGCGTCGCGCAAGGCAAAGCCGGAGTCGGGGGCAAGGCCAATGCGGAACTGGCGCACAGCCTCCTCGCCCAACTCGCGTCCTTTAAGATATTCGCGCGCCCTGGCGGCCTCAGGCCGCCGCAGCTGCTCCTGAAAGAAATTGCAGGCATGCTCGTGGATTTCAATCAGCGCGGCGCGTTCTTTGGCCTCCCGTGCTTCCAGCGGGGAAGAAAAGTTCTGCTTCGGCATGGCAATGCCGAGCCGCTGGGCAATGGAGCGAATCGCCTCGGGAAAGGTGATGTTCTCGATCTTCTGGACGAATTTAAATACGTCCCCCGATTCGCCGCAGCCGAAGCAGTGAAAGAACTGGCGCGTGGCGTGGACCGAAAATGAGGGCGTCTTCTCGTTATGGAAGGGGCAAAGCCCGCTGAAATTCTGCGCGCCGGTTTTCTTCAGCTTTATATAATCGCCGATGACTCGAACGATGTCGGCCTGCTGCTTCAAATCCTGGGCAAAGTCTGACATGAGCTGTGCCTTTCAGATTAGCCTTGGAAGGGTGTCTCCCGCCACTGTGGAAAATAGGGCCCTAAAGCGCAAAACTTTTGTTCCTTGCAAACTTCGAAAGCGCAGGGCAGCGCGGCAAAAAATGTCCTGGAGAAAAGATTGCTTGCATCATCCTCGCCGTCGGGGCGGCTTTGGGACAGACAGTTTAGGAGGCCTGGGCTGCTGCGGACGTCCTAGAGGACGCGGTGGCGTACGTCGCGGCGGCTTGGGCTGTACCGGTAGCTTGGGCAAGGCACGCTGGGGAAGTTTGGGCTTGGCCGGAGCGGTCGGCGGCTTGCGCAATTTGAGCTTCGGAGGCTTCGGCAGGGCCAGTTTAGATGGCTTCCGGGGCTTGGCAGGGGCTTTGGCCTCGATCTGGAACTGTATGTCTTCAACGGAATATGCCGCCTGAGGCAGCACTGGTTCCACCACGACCGGGCCTGGAGGCCCATACGCGGGCTTGGTAGAATCCAGCGGCGAACCCTCGCCTTTCAGGGCCAGATCGGCCAGCCCCAGATAGTAGCCGGTGGTTAAATCCGTCAGTCCACGGCGTCCCGCCTCGCCCTTCGTGATCCGCTCAAGATTGGGGGCAATCCAGACGGCAAGGCCCTTGGCCGAGCGCTTCTTATTCCCGTTCTTCTTTTTTGCTGCTTGGGAGCTTTTCTTCACCGGGCCATGGGTCCATTTCGGAGCAGCCGTTACCGCACTCCTCCGGAGCGCTGCCCTGGAAGGTCCTTTCTACCTGAGAGGCTGTGCTATCACACAGGACAATGGTGGGCCCTCATGGGACTCGAATCTATTGGAGTGAATACGAAGAGCGCAAAAGAAACCCACAGCCCGCATTATAGCTTGCTGTGGGTTTTCCGATAACAAAGTGGACTTCGCAAGTACTCAATCCATGGTCATCAACCTAGCTCATTAAAAATGGGCTTCTTCCGCCTCTCCAAGAGCGCCTGACACCAGCGTTGGACTTCCTCCCGCACTCAACATTCCGGTATTCGGGTCACGTCTCAGGACGTTAATGTTGCTCGGATTGAAACCGGAATTGGTGTTGATGAGGAACGCAAGTGATTGATCGATCACCAGCCATACTGGAGTTGTTCCGGGCGCAAGATCGAATGTCTGGATGGGAGCCAATGTTCCGGTCAGCTCGTTGAAGGCAAATACCCAGACGTTCTCCGGTTTTGGATCAGCGGCGTTCTCATCCAGCGCATAGACGAACTTGCCGGAAGGATCGAAGCGGAAAGTCCTGGTGAAATCTGGGGCCGGAGAAATGCCCGCCGAGGGGAATGGAGAGCCCGGTACCGGCGTGAGATCGCCGGTCGAATAATCCACCGAGTAGACATCAATCTGAGCGTTATTGCCGCCAAGCGCCAGCAGATATTTACCTGAAGGATCAAATTGCAAATTGTGGAGATGTTGACCGCTGTTCACCTGGTGATTGAAGGTAAGTGTTCCCGAGTTCGGATCGCGGTTGAGGACCACGGTTGCATCGGTAAAGCC
>CAYTQA010000273.1:0-4617 GCA_964439495.1 uncultured Terriglobales bacterium
GCCGCCGGTGAGATATGGGTGGGGGCGGATACTGGAGCGGTCCACATCACACGCGATGGAGGCAAGTCGTGGGCGGATGTGACTCCGCGCGGCCTCTCCGATTGGAGCAAGATCAGCATCCTCGATGCCTCGCATTTCGATGCGGGCACGGCTTACGCCGCCATTGACCGCCATCGGCTCGACGATTACGTCCCTTACATTTATCGCACTCATGATTTCGGCAAGAGCTGGACGAAGATCACGAACGGCATCGCCGCTCCAGCCTATGTCCATGCGGTGCGCGAGGACCCGCAGCGTAAGGGCCTGCTGTATGCGGGAACGGAGTCAGGCGTGTATGTCTCATTCGACGATGGAGAGCATTGGCAGCCACTGCAACTCAATCTGCCCGCCACGCCTGTGCATGATCTGGTCGTCAAGGATGACGATCTGGTGATTGCCACCCATGGGCGTTCCTTCTGGATATTGGACGATGTGACTCCCCTGCGGCAAATCACTGCGCAGGTGGCGCAGGCGGAGGCATATCTGTTCAGGCCTCAAACCGCGATTCGCATCCGGCGCAACGTGAATGAGGACACGCCCCTGCCGCCCGAAGTCCCTGCGGGAAAAAATCCGCCGACCGGCGCGGTGCTGGATTATTATTTCGCTGCCGCTCCACAAGGCGAGGTCACGCTTGAAGTGCTTGACTCTAACGGCAGGCTGGTGCGGAAATTTTCCAGCAATGACAAGCCGCGGGCGCACGATCCGGCGCCCCCGTTTCCCGATTACTGGTTTCGTCCGGAGGCACCGCTGGGCAAGGCGGCGGGAATGAACCGCTTTGTATGGGACCTGCGTTATCCCGCGCCCGCCACCATGGAACATGGTTACAGCATGGCCGCAGTCTATGGCGAGGATGAGCCTGTTATGCCGCAAGGCCCGCAGGCGCTGCCCGGACAATACCTGGTCCGGCTCACCGCGAACCGCCATACGTACACGCAGCCCCTGACCATAAAACTCGATCCGCGAATCAAGGTCGCGCCCGCCGACCTGAAGCGCCAGTTCGATTTTGAAATGCAGATCGCATCCGCTGCCCAGAAGAGCTATGAGGCGCTGGCGCAGGCGCGCAAGCTGCATGCCCAGCTCGAAAGCCTTAAACAAAGCTCAGGCAGTGCGACGCAAGCGCCGGCGCTGGCCACGGCCCTGATCACGGCCATCGATGCCCTGTGGCAAAAGTCCGCTGCCTTTGGTGGAGAAGATCATTCCGCACACCAGGGGACCACGGACGAAACCAATCTGGCAGCCTCGAATTCAGCTCTGGCAGGGCTGCTTGCGTCCGTGGACAGTGTCGACGCGCCGCCTACACTCCAGGCACAGCAGGCATTTCAGCAGGCGCAGGTCGATTTAAACCGGCAACTCCAGATGTGGCAAACGATCCGCGAGCAGGACGTGCCACAGTTGGACCAACTGCTCAAACAGAATGGGATGGCGACCCTCTCGCTGGCTGATTAGCGTTTAGCCGGCCACGATCTGAAATCGAGTCCCAGATGGAAAAGCGTGGGCGGACCGATGGAGAGCACGGGGGTCCTGGCGATCTGGTACCGCTGTCCGATGCCCTCCACCGAGGCGAAGAGCGCCGCCCTCCGGCTGAAGTTCCATGTGAACTTTGCGTCGGTGCTGAAGAAGCCATTCAGCGGGAGCTGGTTGAGATCGTCGTCATACTGCCCGCTCGATGCGCGGGCCTGCACTCCCACGCTCCATGAAGGATGCGCGTAGTAAATCTGAGAGGTAAATTGATGGGGCGCGACTTGAGGGATTTGCAGGCCCTGCAGTTGCCGCTCGGCGGGGAAATCGGCGACCGTGGCATGGGTGAACATATATCCGGCGCGCAGCGAGAGGCGGCTGGTGAAATAGAATTCGCTCTCCAGGTCCAGCCCGACTGAACTTGTCCTGCCCAGGTTTTGCCGCTGCCGCGTAATCAGAGTGGGCGTGCTGCTGATGGTGACGTTCGAGATGGGATGCACCACGTCCATGCGAAAAACATTGGCGCGCACCCGCAGCCGGTCCCAGGTGAGGCTGGTCCCGCCCTCCACTCCGGTGAGCTCCTCCGCGTTGAGATGATCGTTGGCCAGGGTGAGAACATTGCCCAGGCGAAAGGCGCGATAAAGCTCGTTCAGCGTAGGAGCGCGAAAGGCACGGTAGCCCGAAGCCGAAAGCGACACATGCTGCGAGAGCACCTTCAGCAGCGAAACCCGAGGGCTGAAGGCGAGCTCGTTGCGGTCCGCGAAGGGAGTCAATGTGGTTTTGCCCGGACCTGCTGCGACCGGATAAGAGCGGCTGGCGGCATCGTAGTTTTCCCATTGATCGACGCGCCCGCTTAACGAGAGGATCCATGCATGGGGCAGGTGCAGGGAATCCTGCAGAAAGAAACCATTGATCCTTTGCCGTCCGCCGGAAAAAGTGTGGGTGATGGGCTTTCCCGAGGCATAGACGATCTCGTCGCTGAGGCCGCGCAGTTGTTGCACGTCTGCGCCTGCAGCCACCAGGTGCATCTGCCCAAAGGAGTGCCACCATTGCAGCTTGGCGCCCAGCTCCTGGGAGGGGACGGCCTGCAACCGTGCAAGGGTCTCGCTGTTGCGATTGGCGGCGATGGAAGAGAAGCTCTGGTGATAGCTTTCTCCACCGCCATAGCCGGTAAGGTGGAGCTCTCCCAATTCGCCCCTGAGCTGGGTCCCAAGCGAGAAGCTGTCAAGCGCGGTGCGGTTGGTCTGCAGAGGAGTGCCGTTTTTTCGTGAGTCCTTGTATCCGGAGGCGGAGGCGCTGATCTCGGCGCTCTTGCCGAACTTCCTTCTCAACCCCCACTGCTCCGTGGCGAATTGCGATGCCACGCGAGTATCCACAGCGCCTCGAAAAGCAGGAGCGATGGAGATATAGCCATCGGTATGCAGGGCTTCGGCTGCGATCGAAGTGGCCCACGGACCGGAGACATAATCGGCAAAGAGAGATCCATCCGGGGTAAATTCAGTGCCGATGGATGTTTCAAGCGAAACCATGCTGCGTGGAGGACGCTGCGAAGCGATGTTGATGACCCCGCCTAAAGCATCGCTGCCGTAAAGGTCCGAAGCGCCGCCCCGCAGCACCTCGACCCGCTCGATTGCCATGCGGGGAACGCGGTCCCAGTAGACCCATCCGCCAAATGGATCGTTGAGCGGTACGCCATCTTCCAGCACCAGCGCGCGGCTTGCTCCGCTTGCGCCCACGCCTCGCAAGGAGACTCCCTGGGAGGTGGGGTTGGCCGTCAAGCTGTTGGAGCGGCGAAAGAGCGTAAATCCAGGGACCTGGCGCAAGGCGTCATCCAGCGCGAGCGCGGCGGTGTGGCCGATCTCCTTCTGGCCGATCACGGTGATGCTCTCCGCGGTTTCGTTGAGAGGGGTTTCCGTTCCGGTGGGAGTCACCACCACCTGTTCGATCACGCTTGCGGGTTGCAGCACAACTTCCAGATTGGAGTTGCCGCGAAGGTCTAATTCTTGGCTGTGGTCGGAAAATCCTGGGGCAACGACCAGGAGGTTGATCTCCCCGGCGGGCAGATTGTCCAGGCTGAATTCGCCGGAAGCCGTGGTCAGCGTTTCCCTTGTAAAGCCCGGGCCGGCGATTCGGACCTTCGCCCCGCGAATGGTGGCATGAGTCGTGTCCCGGACCACCCCAGAGAGGCGATAGGCCGTGGGATTCTGCGCGAAAAGCAGGCCTGCGCTCAACCAGATCACAGCGCAGAAGCGGAAGAAGGACTTGCAGGCGGAGTACATGCGTGTTGTTTTCGATGCCATTCTAGAGATGCTGGGCCTTCTATTTTTATACCAGCTTGATGGCAGGACATATTCCAAGAATCATTCTTTCGAGATCGGGACTCCTATATATCGAAGATTCTGTAATAAATGGGAGAATTTTATATAGGAGGCCCGCAAAATCCATTCTGTCGCGAAATCTGGAATAATTGAGTTGCATTACATGAAGCGAGGCAGTTCTTAGCTGCGAGGTCTGCAGAGCAAAGCGAGGAGCGCATGAAAATAGTGACCGCATCCGATCATGCGGGTTTTGAGATGAAGCGGGAGATCACGGCCTTTCTGAAAGACAGGAAATGGAAGGTCACCGACCTTGGCGCTTACGATGCCGCTCCGTCGGATTATCCCGATTTTGCCGAAAAGCTGGGCAATGCCCTGCTTGCCGGAGAAGCGCAGCGTGGGATCCTGATCTGCGGCAGCGGGGTCGGGGCCTCGGTTGCCGCCAATAAGATTCCGGGCATCCGGGCCGCGGTTTGCCACGATGTCTATTCCGCGCACCAGGGAGTAGAGCACGACGATATGAACGTGCTCGTCCTGGGATCGCGCGTGATCGGCATCGCGCTGGCGCAGGAGCTGGTGTTGGCCTTTCTGGCGGCGTCCTTTTCCGGGGAAGAGCGCCATGTGCGCAGATTGAATAAAGTGAAGGCGATTGAAAATAAATATTCCAGGCAGGGAAAGCTGGAGGGAGCAAAGGCATGAATCCATCGAGAGTCACGAGTTCCGTATCCACTTCGAATCCGCTGAATGAGCTGGCCGACTATGGGCAGTCCGTCTGGCTGGACTATATTCGCCGCTCGTTCATCCA
>CAYTQA010000274.1:0-4603 GCA_964439495.1 uncultured Terriglobales bacterium
GAGTAGTTTGCCCGATCATCGGCAGAACACTGCTGAATAACCATGCGGCAACTTTGAGGGAGAGGCCCATACGTACCAGCCAATCATTGTATTAGACCGTGAGGGATTATGGCGGTCGCGGACCAGCAGAAATTCTTACCGGTGTTCTGCTTTACGAGTGGGATGTAAGGCGAGGTTTTAATCCGGGCTGGCAGCGTGCTCCGCCAACCGGCGCAGGAAGACCATGCGGAAATTGATGTGCTTGGTGACGTCCGGCCAGAACTCGGTAAACAGGTTCCACGCCGAATCCGATGCGATGCCCACAGCCACGCGTTCCGAGGTGGGGCCGAATCCCTTGGCGCGGTCCACATGATAGAAGTTTCCCACCGATGCGGCGGCGAAGCTGCCCAGGACCTCGCCATAATTGAATGTCTTGTGCCCTGCGTCGGAACGGGTGATCAGCACCTGCGAGAACGCATACAGGATCCGCGAAGAGGTCTTCGCGCCAACGTCGCGATGATAGTGCGGGTCCTGCCTGAAGATCGAGGGGAAGAAAAAAGTCTGAAAGAACTCGCCCGAGATCTCGTCCGTCATGGTGGTCCCAAAACGCTTGGCAAAGGCGCTGCCTCCCGTGCCATAAGCGGAGTTGGCCTCGCTGGTAACGGTATCCATGCCCGACTGCGCGGCAGCGGTAACCAGGTTCAGGGGGTCGATTGTGTTTATGATCGCCAGACGAAGCTTGCGCTTCGGGGTGAGGGGGACCTTCTCCTGTTGCGGAGGCTGCACCTTCGAATCTTTTATGAGAGCGGGGGAGAGCATAAATTCGGTTTCGATGGGGAGCGCCTCTTTGGCCAGATATTGCGTGGCATTTACCTGGTCAAGACTAGGGGACGGGGGAAATTCAGAGGTTTCGGTCGCCAGGTCGGAGAAGGCAAAGAATGCCGGCGCGCCGGGCTGTTGGGCGCAGGCCGCCCCCAGCGCGCAGCCCGCAAATATCAGGAGCGCCGTCAGATATGCCGCAATGGAGCGATACGTGTCCATTTTTCTGGCTCCGGGGCCGCTGGTTTATGCATGGTCCGGCCCGCCCGGGTCTTCTCGGATAACGCAATATAACCCTGATTTCCCGCGAAAAAGCGGCTATTTCGCGTTACCTTAGTGACGGGATTTTGGACTCTTGCGGGGACGTGAATTAAGGTATTCGGCGTGCTAAAAGCGGGGTTCCCAAGAGGGTCCCCGATAAGAGTAAAAAGGGGAGAGCTGGAAGGGCCGGAATCCTGCTAGATTAGCCTTACGTGGACTCAAAGCTGATCCTCATCACCCTGCTGATCCGCCTGGGCGTGGCCGCCGCCATCGCCAGCGGCATTGTGCGTTCGCGCTTCTTCAAATCCCTGCTCTTTCGCGAAGAGCGTTCGCTCCGGCAGACCATCCAACTGGTCCTGATTATCGGTATCCCATTCGCATTGGGCGTGTGGATTCGGGCCAGCGTGCACAGCTTTGTCGCCGCCGATGTCTCCTTTGAAAGCGTGATCCTCATGGGGGTCATGGGCGGGCGCCTGGCGGGGATCATTGGAGGCCTGTTGTGCGCCACTCCAGCTTTGTTTCATCACGAATGGCTGGCGCTTCCCATGGACCTTCTGGCGGGGTACGTGGCGGGAATATTTCGCGGCCTGGCGCCCAACCGGGAAGACATCTGGTCGTTCTCCCCCATGGTGGACTTGAGCATCTATCGCTGGATACGCCGCAATTTTCCCGTGCCGCGCTATGACTGGCAGGTGGCTTTTTTTATCAGCATTCTCACCCTGCAACTGGCGCGCGAGATGGTGGGCAGGACCTTTCCCGGACGGCTCTTCAATCTCTACAGTCCCAGCCTTTACGTCCAGATTGCGATCTTTGCCGCTTCGGTCGCGGCCATCGCCATCCCGATCAAGATCTGGAATGCCACCCGCATCGAGCTGAAGCTCGAGGAGCAGGAGCGTTTGCTGCTGCAGGCCCGCCTGGACGCGCTGCAGAGCCAGATCAATCCGCACTTCCTGTTCAACACGCTGAACTCCATCGCCTCTCTGGTGCGCTTCAAGCCGGAAGAGGCCCGCGATCTGGTGGTCAAGCTGGGCAACATCCTGCGCGCGCTGCTGCGCAAGCACGATGCCTTTGTCCGGCTGCGCGATGAAATCGAATTCATAGACAACTATCTGGATATTGAAGTGGTCCGCTTTGGCGAAAAATTGCGGGTCATGAAAGACCTCGATCCCGAGACGCTCGACGCCATCATTCCCAGCATGCTGCTGCAGCCGCTGGTGGAAAATTCCATCAAGCATGGCATCAGCCCCAAGATCGAAGGGGGCAGCATCGTGCTGCGAAGCCGCCTGAAAGAGGGGCAAATCGTGATCGAAATCGAGGACGATGGAGTGGGAATGCTGCCTCAGGAAGAATTAATCGCGATGCAGCGCGAGCGCCACTCCCAGGCCATCACCGATGGCACGGAATGGGTGCAGCTTTCCGGCGGCGGCATCGGGATGCACAATGTTGCGGAGCGGTTAAATGTTCTCTATGGCGAGAATGCGCGGCTGCAGATCAGCAGCAGGAAGGGATGCGGAACGCGCATCACCCTCGATTTGCCGATGCTCCAGCCCCATCCGGACAGCCCGTCCGCCGCGTCGGCCATCTACGAGGCCCGCTCCAGCACGCGGGTATAGAAGCGCTCATATTCCGGAATGATCCGGGTACTGCAAAATCGCGACTGGGCCTCATAGCGAGCCAGCTTGCCCATCTCGGTCAGACGGTTAGGATCGGAAAGCAGCTCCACCGCCCAGCGCGCCATGGACTCCACGTCGCCGACCTCCGCCAGGATCCCGGTCTTTCCGTCTTCAATCACTTCGGGCACGCCTCCCACGCGGGTTGCGATGGCGGGCACTTCGCAAGCCATGGCTTCGAGCGCGGCCAGTCCAAACGACTCAAGCTCGCTGGGCATCAGCATAAGATCGGCGATGGCCAGCTTCTCCCGCACATTGTCCTGCTTGCCGAGAAAATGCACGCGCTCCAGAATGCCTTTTTTTCGCGCCAGCCACTCCGCCGCGGGACGATCCGGGCCGTCGCCAATCAGCAGCAGCTTTGCCCCGATCTTCTGTTGCACCCGATCGAAGATCTCCATCACGTCGTGGAGGCGTTTTACCGGGCGAAAGTTGGAAAGATGCACCAGGACCTTTTCATCCGGTTCGGCATATTCCGCCCGCAATGCCGAATTTTTGCGCTGCGGTTTATATAAGTCGCAATTCACGAAGTTGTAGATCACCTCGATGGGTTTCCTGATGTCGAACTCCTGCTGCGTTTTCTGGCGCAGATAGTTGGAAATGGCGGTCACACCATTGCTCTCCTCGATGGAAAAACGCGTGATGGGGAGATAGGAAGGGTCGAGGCCGACCAGGGTGATGTCGGTGCCGTGCAGCGTAGTCACGAAGGGCAGCTTACGCGCGAAACGCTCGGAGGCCAGCATTTGCCGCGCCAGCAGCGCGCTCACCGAGTGTGGAATCGCGTAATGAACATGCAGCAGGTCGAGATCGTAGATCTCCGCCACCTCCGCCATGCGCGTGGCCAGCGCCAGGTCGTAGGGAGGATAGTCGAAGAGCGGGTACTGCGAGACGCTGACCTCATGAAAATGAATGTTGGGTTGCGGGGTGGTCAGCCGGATGGGCTGGGAGTAGGTGATGAAATGGACCTCGTGGCCGCGCTGCGCCAGCTCGATGCCCAGCTCCGTCGCCACCACTCCGCTGCCGCCGTAGGTCGGATAACAAGTGATTCCAATTTTCATGGTTCAAGCTGCGCAAAAGCGCGGGCCGGACTTCGCAAATCAGATGTGCGTTGGGAAACTTTCGGTTCAGTTTTTTATGGGAAGCTGGGAGAAGTTGATCAATTCGATCTTGCGGTCCTCAAGCAGTTGGCGGGTCGCAGGCGAGGTGAGCACCTTCAGCTCCTGTTCGCGGGATTCCACCAGACCGGTGGCCACCCGCGCCAGCTCCGCGTCGTTATAGCCGGGATGGCAGACAAATTCAAAGGTCCCCTCGGGCATGTTTTCGATGAGATGCGTAAAGGCCTTCTGGTCGAGCACACCGGTAAGGGCGATGCCGATGGTGCCATGGGTGGTCTGCATGCCGGCGATGTTCACCATGTCGTAAAACGGCTGCCGCCAGCGGCGCAGGATCGTGACCTGAAAAGAACGCACGATAAGCCGCAGACTGAGTCCTGAACCGCCCGCGCGCACCGACCAGGAAGGCTCAAAGGGAGCGCGGATCATGCGCACCCCGCAGCGGCTGGCCCCTTCAATCACGCCCGCGGCGATAATCGGAAACATGTGGGCGTGTTTGTGGCAATCCACGTGGCTTACCTTGATTCCAGCGGCCTGCAGCTTCCGGATCTGGGTGGCGGTTTCGGTTACGACATGATCGAATTCAATCCGGCCGCGGGTGGCGGCGCGGGCAAAATTGGCCAGTGAACTCCTGAAGGCCGGACGGCTGGGATCTCCATTCGGGTCCAGCAGGGAAGCGATCTGGGCAGGATCGGAGAGCGGTTCGCCGTCAATCAATACCACGTGGCAGCCAACTTGCAGGTTGGGCCTGCGGGCCGCGATCTC
>CAYTQA010000275.1:0-3039 GCA_964439495.1 uncultured Terriglobales bacterium
GTCGGTGGACTGCACGCAGCGCTTCCAGCGCGCCCGCAGCTCTTTTTGTCCGCCCAGCTTCTTGTTGTAAAAATCAAAGTTCTCATTCACGAACGCCGAGGGCAGCATGGGCGCCATGGCGTGTACCAGTTGCCAGCGCAGATACGTTTTGATCGAAGGCAGGTCCTGCTGCTGCAACACCGCCTCCATTCCCTTGAAGAATTCGGGCACAGCGACGTTCAGGCTCTGCACCGGGGGTGTATCGGTGGCGCGCAGATATCGGTTCCACGCGAAAGTCGGATTCATCGTCGCCAAATCCTTGACCCCGAGCTTGTGATAGACATTCGCCGGATCGCGGCGCTGCACCACCGTCAATGACGCTTTGGCCAGCGCGGTCTCCATCTCCATCACCTTGTGCGCATTGGCGGCCGCGGCCTCCGGTGGGTCTCCCAGCAGCCGGAACATATTGGTCACGTGCTGGACGTAATCCTTGCGCGTCTCTTCCGATTTGGCATCGGTGCGGATGTAGTAATCGCGCTCCGGCAACCCCAGCCCGCCCTGGTCGGCCTCGGCGATCACGGAAGTTGCATCCTTGAAATCCTGGTCCGATCCGTAGCTGAAAAACGCGTTCACGTCGATGAGGTGCAGGTGCGCCAGCAGATCGGCCAGCCCCGCCTTGGACCGCAGGCCATTGATGCGCTCCAGTTCGGCCTTGAGCGGAGTGACGCCTTTTCGTTCGATCGCGCTTTCATCCATGCACGAGGAATAATAATCGCCGATCTTTTGTTCCACGGCGCTGCGCCCCGCGCCCGCCGCGGCCGCCTTTTCGAGGATGTCCCGCAGGATGAGCCGATTGCGCTCCGCCAGTTCCGTGTCACGGCCGTAAGACGACTGGTCAGCTGGGACCGGATTCTGCGCGGCCCATCCGCCGCAGGAATACTGATAAAAATCCACGCAGGGATCGGCGCTTTTATCCATCAGCGCGGGGTCCATCCCCTTAAGTTCTTTGATCTCGGGGCGTGGCTCCGCAGGAGTAGTGACCGGCGGATTTTTTGGTGGCACAGTGGGCGGGACGGATTTTTGTCCTGGAGTTTCAGGCACCTGTGGCTTCGGCGCTGGCTGCTGCTGGTTGGTGGTTTGCGCCATCATGGCGATAGAGAGGATTGCCCCGAAAACCACTTGCAGTGCTGTTCGCATGAAATCTCCTGTTGTGCAATGCGTCCGGACTTTCGTTAGACTTCTGAAGCAGGTAAAAGTTAACCGTGCTGCATGGTTGCAGAAGTATATCAACTGCGCGGCGCAAATTGGATGATGAAGATGGGACTGGGAAGGCTCCTGATATTCGCCGGCATCGTTCTGATCGTCATTGGCGCGCTGGTGACGATCGCAAGCCGCGCCCATCTGCCCCTGGGCCGCCTTCCCGGAGACATCACTTATCGCGGCAAGCATACGGTCGTCTATTTCCCGCTGGCCACCTCCATCCTGTTGAGCATTCTGCTCAGCCTGGTGCTGTATCTGATAAGCAGATTCAAGCGATAACGAGGGCTGGAATTCACTTTTCCGCCGCGACCACGGCCCGCGCTGCGGTCTATCTTCCTGTTAAACTTTCAACAGCGCCTCTTGCTCCGATATGGCATCGCCCGAAACCCAGACTGCAACCCGGCCGCGCATTTTTCTGATCGATGCGATGTCCTTCATCTTTCGCGCCTATCATGCCATGCAGAGGCAGCGGCCCATGTCCACACGCGATGGGACGCCCACCGCGGCCACTTATGTTTTTGTAAACATGCTGAATAAGCTGCGCGCGGATTTCGCGCCGCAATACCTCGCGGCCGTCTTCGATGTCTCCGCGCCGACCTTTCGCGACGAACAGGCGAAGGGCCTTACCTCGGTCCGAAAATTCAATATCAAGACCCAGCAGTTTGAGCAGGTGGATTATGGCGGTTATAAGGCCAATCGTGCGGAGATGCCGCCGGACCTGGCGCAGCAACTCCCATATATCCGGCGCGCGCTGGAGGTCTATCGCATCCCCATTCTTCAGCAGCCCGGTTATGAGGCGGACGATGTAATCGGGACCCTCGCGCGCATGGCCGCCGAGCAGCATTACCAGGTCTACGTCGTCTCCAGCGACAAAGACATGCTCCAGTTGGTGAATCAGGATGTTTGCGTTTTAAATCCCACCAAGGACAATCTGATCTGCGATGCCGGTAAAGTGGAAGAGATCCTGGGGGTCAAGCCGGCGCAGGTGATTGATGTAATGGCCCTGCGCGGCGACGCCATTGATAATATTCCGGGCGCTCCCGGCATCGGCGACAAAGGCTCAGTGGAGCTGATTCGTCGCTTTGGCACGCTGGAAGCCGCGCTGGAGCACGCTGCCGAGGTCGAAAAGAAAACCTACCGCGAGTCGCTGCTCAATAATCGCGACGTAATCCTGCTCAGCAAGGAGCTGGTCACGATCGACCGCAATGTCCCCGTCCATCTCGACGTGGAAGCGATGCGCGTTCAGGAGCCCGATTACGAGGCCAGCCGCGAACTCTTCAATGAGCTGGAGTTTACAACCTTGCTCAAGGAGCTGGTGCGCGAGAGCGATGCCGGCGAAAACGCCTACGAGCCCCTTGCCTCGGAGAAGCAGTTCGAAGCGCTGCTGAAGCAAGCAAAAAAGAACGGACTGTCGGTTGCGCTCGATACCGATACCTCTACGCCCGAGGCCAGCGAGACGACGGAGGCGGAGGAAGTCCCAGCCGGCGACCAGCTCTCGTTGAATGGCTTGGGCGAACCATCTCCCGCTCCCGATCCGCTGGAGGTGGCGGAGAAGGATGCCTCGGAGGTCCGCATAGCGCTCTCGGTTGAGGCGCGCACCGCCCATACCCTCACTTTGAGTAAGGATGCGGTTTCCAGAAAAGTGAGGGGCGTCCTCGCGGATGAGGGCGTTCCCAAGAGCTTCCACGATTACAAGGCCGCGCTGCGCCGGATCGGATGCGAAATTCGCGGAGCGGAGCACGATGTGATGCTCTATTCCTACCTCATCAATCCGACGTACACCAGCCACAGCTTGCCTGA
>CAYTQA010000275.1:3049-4595 GCA_964439495.1 uncultured Terriglobales bacterium
GCCGATGTCACCTTCCGCCTTTCGCCCATGTTGCGCGCCCAGGTGGAGGAATGCGGCCTTCTGGATGTTTACCGCACGATCGACCGCCCGTTGAGTCCGGTATTGGCAAGCATGGAAGAGGCCGGCGTGAAGATCGATCTGCATGCGCTGGCTCAAATGTCGAAGCACCTGGAAAGGCAGTGCGATCTTCGCGCCAGGGACATCCATCATGCCGCCGGCCAGGAATTTAATATCAACTCCCCCAAGCAGTTGGGAGATGTCCTCTTTAATAAGATGGGGCTCCCCAAGCCCGTCAAGTATGGCAAGGGCAAGACCGTCTCGACCGCCGTCGATGTGCTGGAAGAGCTTGCCGTCGAGCATGAGATCGCGCGCTTCGTTCTCGATTACCGGCAGCTCTCAAAGCTGAAATCCACTTACGTGGACGCGCTCCCCTCGCTGGTCGATCCCCGGACCGGACGCCTGCACACCACCTTCAATCAGGCGGGAACCGCCACCGGAAGGCTCTCTTCAACCAACCCGAACCTGCAGAATATCCCTATTCGCACCGAACTGGGGCGGGAGATTCGCGCCGCCTTTATCTCCGAGCCCGGACACCTTCTGGTCTCCGCCGATTATTCCCAGATCGAGCTCCGCCTCATGGCCCATTTCTCCGAAGACCCTCTGCTGGTTGAGGCGTTTCGTCGTGAAGATGACATTCATCAGCTCACCGCGAGCGAGGTCTTTGGGGTGCCTCCCATGCTGATCGACGAAGAACAGCGCGGCCGCGCCAAGGCCGTGAATTTCGGCATCGTCTACGGCATCTCTCCCTTCGGTCTGGCGCAGCAACTGGGGATCGAGCAGAAAGAGGCGAAGAAGTACATCGACACCTACTTCGAGCGTTATCGCGGGGTCCGCGCCTTCATAGACCGCACCCTGGAAGAGACGCGGCGCGAGCAGCACGTGCGCACGCTTTTTGGACGCATCCGCCCCATCCCAGACATCAACAGCAAAAATGCGAACATGCGCGGCTTTGCCGAGCGTACCGCTATCAATACCCCTCTGCAGGGCACCGCCGCCGACCTCATCAAGCTGGCCATGATCCGCATTGATGAAGAGATGCGCAAGCGCAGGCTGAAGTCCCGCATGACGCTTCAGGTCCATGACGAACTGGTGTTCGAGGTCCCAACCGCAGAGGCGCCGGAGATGCGCGCTTTAGTGGTTGAGCTCATGCAGAATGTGCATCCCCTGAAGGTGCCGCTGGTGGTGGATGTCTGTGTGGGTGAAAACTGGCGCGACGCGGAATAAGGCTAATCGAAAAACCGGAAGCGGAGGATGTGCCATAGCGCCGCCACTCCGTCCCGCCAGGTGATCTTTTTTCCTTCCTCATAGGTGCGGCCGTGATACATGATCGGAACTTCGTAAATGCGGCAGTGCAGCCGCGCCACCTTGATGGTCACCTCCGGCTCGAATCCGAAGCGATCGGTCTTTAAATTGATTGCCTCCAGCACCTCGCGTCGAAATACCTTGTAGCCGACCTCCATGTCATTGAGATTCAGGTTGGTGAGGA
>CAYTQA010000276.1:0-4572 GCA_964439495.1 uncultured Terriglobales bacterium
AAACTCCGGCGGATAAGCGTGATAGCGGCGCGGCATCCCCATATACCCCAGGACGAACTGGGGGAAGAACGTCAGATTGAAACCGATAAAGACGATCAGCGCGGAGAGCTTGGCCGGGGCCTCGGGATACATTCTCCCTGTCATCTTCGGCCACCAGAAGTGCAGCCCGCAAAGGTAGGCAAGCACCATGCCGCCCACCATTACATAGTGGAAATGCGCCACCACGAAATAGGTATGGTGCACGTGCATGTCCACCCCAAGCGCGGCCAGGAAGAGCCCGGTCAACCCTCCGATGGTGAAAAGCCCCAGGAAGGCCAGGGCGTACAGCATGGGGGTATCGAAGCTGATGGAGCCGCGATACATGGTAGCGGTCCAGTTGAAGACCTTAATGGCCGAGGGGATCGCCACCAGGAAGCTTACCAGCGAAAAGACCAGGGCGGAGTAGACCGAGATGCCCGCGATAAACATGTGATGGGCCCACACCAGGAAGCCGAACACGGCGATGGCCAGGCTGGAGAGCGCGACCGCGGTGTATCCAAAAACGCGCTTGCGCGCGAAGCACGGGATCACCTCGCTGATGACCGCCATTCCGGGAAGGATCATGATGTAGACGGCGGGATGCGAGTAAAACCAGAACATATGCTGGAAGAGCACCGGGTCTCCGCCATACTGCGGATTAAAGATCCCGATATGGAATGCCCGCTCCAGCGCAACCAGCACCAGCGTGATGGCCAGCACCGGGGTCCCCAGGACCATGATGAGGCTGGCGGCATAGTGCGACCAGACAAACAGGGGCATGCGGAACCAGGTCATTCCCGGCGCGCGCATGCGGTGAATGGTCACGATGAAGTTTAGTCCGGTAAAGATCGAGGAGAAGCCGGCAATCAGGATCCCCACCGCGGTTGCAATCACGTTGGTGGTGAGATATTGCGTGCTGAGCGGCGTGTAAAAGGTCCAGCCGGTATCCACCCCGCCGGCGATCATGGCGGTCAGCATGAAGAGTCCGCCCACCACGAAGATGTACCAGCTCAGCAGGTTGATTTTGGGAAAGGCGAGGTCCTTGGCCCCAATCATCATGGGGATGAGGAAGTTGCCGAGCGTCGCCGGGATGGACGGAATCAGGAAGCCAAAGATCATCATGACGCCGTGCATGGTGAACACCTTGTTATAGGTGTCCGACTGCAGCAGGTCCGCACCTGGCGTCAGCAGCTCAAGACGGATCAGCACCGCCATCGCGCCCCCGATAAAGAAAAACAGGGTGATGGTGATGAGATAAAGGACCGCGATCCGTTTGTGGTCCTGGGTGAGCAGCCATGATTTCAAGCCATAGCTTGAATTCAGGTAGTGCTCGCTTGGAATGGTCTCTGTCGGCTGATGCGTCTGTGTGACGGTACTCATGGTTTTACCCCGGGAGCAGCATTAGGCTGTCCTTTGTTGACTTGCCGTTTCTCTGGTGGCTGCGGCTGCGTATTCAACTGTTCGCTGTGGCTCGGCGGGCCCGGGATCATGTTGGTGCCCGGCTTGGTCACGTCGATGCCTTCCTGCATCTTTTCCAGATTGACCGGCGGCTCCGGCTGCGTATTGGTAATGGTCTGCCGCAGTTGGCCGGCGTTGTCGAGCGATTTGATATATTCCACCAGCTCGATGAGCTCGTCTTCATTGAGCTGCCCCTGGAAGGTGGGCATGATGTTCTGGAAGCCGTAGACGATCTTGGCGCTCGGGCTCAGGATCGATTCACGGATATAGCCCTCATCGGCGGTTACCGTCTCCCCGGTCGCCAGCCGAACGCGGGTGCCATAGAGCCGGAAAAGGTTAGGACCGCGGGCTTCATTATCGGCGCGATGGCAGGTGACGCATCCCATGCGGGCAAAGACCTTTTGGCCCTCGGTGGCCAGCGACCCGAACGCTCCGGCGCCGCGCAGCCATTGTTCATAGTCCTCCGGCGGCATGGCCACGACCTCTCCCACCATTCCGCTATGCTTGGTCCCGCAGTATTCGCTGCAAAAAAGATGGTAAGTTCCGGGCTTGCTGGGTTCAAACCAGATGGTGGTGTAGCGTCCGGGAATCGCCTCCATCTGCACGCGATAGGCTGGAATATAAAAGCCATGGAGCACGTCCTGCGAGATCAGGGTGACGCGAATCGGCCGTCCCACCGGCACATGCAATTGATTGATCTCGCGCTGGCCGCCGGGATGCTGAAACTTCCACATCCACTGCTTGCCCACTCCATAAACGTCCAGCGAGCCGGCGGGCGGGCGGTTCTGCCGCAGAAACAGGACTGAGCCCCAGACAAAGATCACCATGGCGATGCCCAGGGGGACCGCCGTCCAGAAAATCTCGAGCGGGACCGAACCATGGATCTGGTGCGGGACCGGATGTTTTTCCCTGCGGTACTTGACCCCAAAGACAAGAATCAGTATCCCCACCAGCAGGGTAAAAAAGATGGTGACCCCGAGAATAAAAAGGTAGAGGGCGTCCACATGGAACGCCATCTTCGAGGCCTGCTCAGGAAACAATGGAAAGTACTTAGGCAGCATGATCTATGAACTTTTTCCCCTTCTCAGGGTGCCAGCACGCGATTCCCGCCGGAGCATGGCGATCACAAAGCCGCCCAGCACCATGACGGTAAGCACGCCTCCCAAACGCATGATCCGCATGGCCAGCGCGCCATAATGTCCGGTGGCCGGATCGTAGTGATAGCAATATAAAATCAGTTGATCGACGACCGTCCCAATCTTGTTCTTGGAAGCCTCGATCAATCCTAAACGCAAATCCTTGGGCGAATAATCGATCCCATAGTAGTACTGGGAAAGCCGCCCCGTGGGCGTGGCAATCACGACTCCGCTGGCGTGCGCAAACTGTTTTATCTTGGGGTCGTAGGCGTAGTGAAAGCCGATCGCCTTGGCCAGTTGATCGATGTTCGCCTGATCTCCCGTGAGAAAAGCCCAGCCCTGGGCCGCCGTCGGCCGCTGATAGCGATGCAGAAAAACTTCCTTCTTCGCCGCCGCCATCGCCGGAGTTTCGGTCGGGTCGATGCTTACCGTCACAATATTGAATTCCTTGCCAGCATCGAATTTCAGGACCCCGAGGGCGGAGGTCAGGCCATCCAATACCTGGTTGCAGAGCATTGGGCACTGGTAATAAACCAGCGAGACGATCACCGGCTTGGAGCCAAAATAATCCCCTAACCGTACCGGCTTGCCCGCTTCATTGGTAAACGCGAGATCGAGCGGCAGTTGCTGGTCCAGCCTCTGATCGATTCCGACTTTAGAGAGGATCGATGGCTTCCCGTCCTGACGTTCGGAGCGCGGAGCAATCCCTCCGGCGGCCGCGCCGCCGTTACTCTGGTCCTGCGCCACCGCCAGACCACCAAGAAGCAGGGCTGAAAGCAGGACCATCGTGATTTTTCGCGCTACCAATAACTTCATGACTTCTAATTCCCTTCTACTTCAAAACTTTCTATCTTCTGCCGCCGTGACGTACAGCGTGCGAACTCTCAATCGAAGGACTCGTGGTCCCGGTGCTGGATGGAATGATCGGGGTCTGCGCCTCGTTCACGCCCATCTCTTCTCCCAGTCCCGGATTCGGCGCTGTTCCGGCGGGCGCCTGCGGCTGCCGCTGGACAAACATCTGCATCGCCTGATCGATCGGAATGCTGGCCTTGCCCGAATTTTTGTCCAGCAGGATGTAATGATTCAGGCGCACATCTTCGGCCTGGCGCAACATCTGGAGGTCATATACATCGTCATTCTGCAGGCGCGGCTCGCGGATCCTTCCAACCCTGATCTGCGACTCGCGCTGAAAAACGTCGTTGGAGGAGGGCTTGATGCCTACCGCCTGGTAGGCCTTGGTCATGCGTCCCACTTCCTGACGTTCGGTTTCCGCCTGCTGCTTCACCCAGGGGCTCTGGCCCTCGATCTTCTTGTCCTGTTCCTCGGCATAGCGGTTCGCGAATTTATAGACCCCGCCCAGAAGCACAAAGATGACCACGGCGCCGATGGTGAGAAAAATCAGAAATGCGTAGACGCCGGTGGGATTAATGTCGCGCGTCTCGTGCCCGAATTTTCGGTCCGTGGCGGTAAGTCCGGAGGTTTGTGGTTTAAACGGCTGCATGTTCAGGTTCCAATATCTCCGATAACTGCGGATCGTAGGCCGGTATTACCGGACGTGATTTCAGTGTATGGATAAAAGTCGCAATCCATAGCCCCCCAATCGCGATGGGGGCAAGCAGATAAGCGACATGGAAGTGAATGAATCCCTGGCTTTCGCGGAAGTTGGGCTCAATCATCCAGTAGAGGTCCACCACGCGAATACCGATGATGAACGCGCACAGCGGGACCATGAATCCGGGGCGGCGCTTCAGGGTGCGCGAGAGCAGCAACGCAAACGGCACCGCGAACTCAAAGAGGATGAGGAAGCGGGAGACCCAGATCCATCCCCCGTTGATGCGATTCATATACCAGGGAATTTCCTCTGTCAGGTTTCCAGACCAGATAATCAGCCACTGCGAAAACGAAAGATAGGCATAGAGCATGACGAAGGCCAGCATCAGCTTGCCTAAATCATGCAATT
>CAYTQA010000277.1:0-4562 GCA_964439495.1 uncultured Terriglobales bacterium
ACGAGTGAACTCGTGCCCTGATACGAACCTATTTTTGAAACCAGTTCTAGATCCTTCGACCGCGCGCTTAGCTCGCAAGCTCGCCTCGCGCGGCGCACAGGATGACATGGTGGCGAGGGTTGGCGCCTGTAGGATGAGTTGGATGAGGGGTTGACTGAATGAAGTGCATGGTTGCAGTCATGCATGAATGAGGTGCATGGCTGACATACGCTGGTTTGAATGAGGCGCATGGCTGGCTTTGACCACGGATGATACTCTAGGGGGGATTGGCAGCACTGTTCCAAATCCATATTTGGCGGAAGACTGGTTTCCGGAGCGAAAGACAAATGCATAGATCGTTCGACTGCGCTTGGCTTTCCCGCTTAGCGGGCTCATGCTCCGCTCAGGATGACAGCAATATCCCACAAACGCGCCCTGCCCCGCACCATATTCCACCTCCGCGCGGTTTAAGCGCGCGACGAGCCTGCCTGGAATGCGCGTACTAATCTCAGCCGGCGAGGCTTCGGGGGAGAACTATGGCGCGATGCTCATCCCGGTATTGCGCGGCATCTTTGGCGAGCAAACCGAGTTTTTTGGGGTGGGAGGCGAGCGCATGCGGGCCGCCGGATGCGAGATCGTGGTCGACTCCAACGCGGTGGCGGTGGTCGGAATCACGGAGGTCATCCGGCACATCCCCAGGATCTACCGCGAATTCCACCGCATGGTGGCGGAGGCGCGGCGGCGCAGGCCCGACGTGGCCCTGCTGATCGATTTTCCCGACTTCAACCTGAGGCTGGCCGAGCAACTGCATACGCTGGGCGTGCCGGTTGTCTATTTTGTCTCTCCCCAGCTTTGGGCATGGAAGAAGCGGCGCATCCGGCGGGTGCGGAGTTTTGTGGAGCGCATGCTGGTCATCTTTCCGTTCGAGGAAAGTTATTACCAGGAGCGCGGCGTCCCGGCGGAGTATGTGGGGCATCCGCTGGCCGACCTTCCCCTGCCGCAGAGCTCGCGCGAGGAGATGGCACAAAGGCTTGGGCTCGACCCGAAAAAGCAGTGGATCGCGCTGTTGCCGGGCAGCCGCCGCCGGGAGGTGATGCTGAACCTGCCCACCATGATGCAGGCCGCAGCCGAGCTGGGGCCGGGTTATCAATACCTGCTGCCGGTCGCGTCCACGCTGAGCATGGAGTGGATGAAGGCGCGGACCGCAGGCTCCGCCGTGCCGATTATCCTGCTGGACGACGCGCGGCTGGCGCTCTTCCATGCCCGGGCGTCCGTCGTCGCCAGCGGCACGGCAACGGTGGAGGCGGCGCTGATTGGCAATCCTTTTATCGTGGTCTACCGGCTGAGCCGCCTGAGCTACGCGATTGGACGCCGCTTCGTGAAGCTCAGCCATTACGCCATGGTGAACCTGATTGCCGGACGGGAGATCGTCCCGGAGCTGATCCAGCAGCGCTTCACTGTAAAAAACGTGGTGGCGGAGATGGGCAAGCTGTTGCGAGACGGCACGGAGCGGAAGGCCATGCTGGGCGATTTGAAGGAGGTACGGCAGAAACTGCATCTCCCGGGCAGCAAATGGGGCAATACCGCGATTGAGAGGGCCGGAGCGGCGGTGGCCGCGGTGGCCGCGCTCGCCAGGCGGGACTAAGACCTTTTTACCCCTTCCTGCGTACCTTCCAGTAAGATTTAAAGAGAGCAGCCTCTGAAGTCCGGGTAGTTGCGTCTTTTATGGTGAGCTGCTCATCTGAAAAAAAACGAACTTTTTCCTGGAGTTTTTCATGCGATTCGCACGACGGCCGATTCGACGCGCCGTGGTTTCCCTGTTTATTATTCTGAGCTTCTGCGCGACGGCGGAGCTGGCCTTTGCCGCGGAAAAGCAGCGCATCCGCATCGACGATTATGTGATTGACGCAGACCTGACCCCGCGCACCCATCGCATGACGGCCAAGGCGCGGGTAAAATTCACAGCCCTGGACGACATCAGCACCGCCGTCTTTGAGTTGCACAATGCCATGCGGGTGAATAAAGTCACGGGGGCCAATGGCCGCGCCTTGCCCGCGCCCGAGCGCGTGACCCAGGATTCCACCATCCGCGTCTCTCTGCCTACCGGCCTCAATAAGGGCCAGAGCACCACGCTGGTGTTCGATTATGAGGGGCTGCTGGCCTCGGCGGACGATTCGCCGGTGGAAGGGCTGAAGCTTGCCTACATCGGAGAGGACACCTCGTATCTTCTTTATCCCGGCCGCTGGTTCCCCATGGCGGGTTACGGCATAGACCGTTTTACCGCGACGATGAATATCACCGTCCCGACCGGGACCACCGTGATCGGCAGCGGGGCCAACGATGCGGCGCCCCGGCCTGCTGGTCCGGGAAAGGTGACCTACAACTTTGTCTGGGACAAGCCCAGCTTTCCCGGGACCATCATCGCCGGGAGCTTTGCCCCACCCCAGCCCCTGGCCGGCGCAAACAACATAAAGGTATTTTTCAAGCCGGCGCATAAGGCACAGGAGCAGACTTACGCGGAGACCGCCGAAAAGGAGCTGGCATATTTCACCTCTATCTATGGACCGCTGCCCAGCGGGAACCTCACGCTGGTCGAGCTTCCCGACGATACGGTGCCTTCGGCCTGGGCCCCGCAGCTTGCAGCCATATCGTCGCGGGCCATCAGCGACAAGGTGAATTATCGCCTGCTGGCCGATACCATCTCGCATCAGTGGTGGGGGGCTTCGGTGAGTCCGGCGACCCTGAATGATTTCTGGATCACGGAGGGCGCGTCCCGCTACTCCGAGGTCCGGTATGTGGAGGACGTGGCGGGAGAGGCGGGCATGGAAGAGGCCACCAAGGACATGTCAGTGGGCGCGCTCGCCTATGACACCGTGCCGCTGGCGGACGTAAGCAAGCTCGATCCATTCTCGCCGGAATTTCAAAATATGGTGACCGACAAGGGTGGAATGATCTTCCACATGCTGCGCTGGGTGATCGGCGATGCCGCCTTCGAGAAGACCATGAAAGCGCTGGCAACGGAGTATGCGGGCAAGCCGGTATCGGGCGACCAGTTCAGGGCGCTGGCCGAGCAAACTTCCGGAAGCCAGCTTACCGCGTTCTTCTCGCAATGGCTGGATGGAACGGGCGCGCCGGAATTCACCAACAAATATACCGTCTACCGGGAGGGCGGCCAGGGCAAGGGCTTCCGCATCGTGGGCGAAATCGCGCAGGACCTGGACCTCTTCCGCATGCCGCTTGAGATCCGCGTGGATACCGATGGCAAGACCGAGACGTAACGGATCGAGGTGGTGGGGACGCACTCCAGCTACTCGGTTGAAACCTTCGGAAAGCCCCGGCGCATCACGATCGATCCTAATAATTGGGTATTGAAGAACACGCCCGATCTGCGGGTGCGGGTGGCGATCCTGCGAGGGCAGCAACTGGTGGCGCAGGGCGATTTCACCGAAGCGCTAAAGGAATACCAGAAGGCGCTGGACGCAAACAAGAACAGCTCGCTGGCGCATTACCGCATTGCGGAGGTGTTCTTCCTGCAGCGCAATTATCAATCGTCGGCCAACGCCTATCGCGAGGCGATCAATGGGGACGGCGAGCCGAGATGGACAACCGTCTGGAGCCACATCCAGTTGGGCAAAATCTTTGATCTGACCGGACAGCGCGAGCGCGCCACCAATGAATACCGCCAGGCGATCCAAACCAATGACAATACGCAGGGCGCCCAGGATGAGGCGCGCAAGTATCTGAACTCGCCTTATCATCGCGAGAACAAGGAAGGCGCGCAGTAATGGTATTCAGGTTGTCGCGCCTACGGCGCTTCGACTTTTCTCTCATCTTATGAACCTTGGGTGGACTCTCCCACCCATCGAACACCGCGATGAGTGGGGCACCCGGCCGCCGCCTATGCTATTCTCGGTTGTTTTCCCATTAATGAATTAGTTCAGGCCCCGGAGGATACGTGGACTTTCAACTCACCGACGAACAGAAGGACCTGCAAAGGTCCGTGCGCGAATTTACCCGGCGGGAGATCGCGCCGCACGTCCTGGAGTGGGACGAAAAATCCGAGTTCCCCATGGCCGTGGTGAAGGAGCTGGGCAAGATGGGGCTGATGGGCATCATCTTCCCCACCGAACTCGGAGGCTCCGGGCTGGGCTACATCGAATACGTACTGGCGATCGAGGAGCTCTCGGCGGTGGACGGCTCGGTGGGCATCATCGTGGCCGCGCATAATTCGCTGTGCAGCAATCACATTTATCTGGCCGCCTCGGAGGAGCAGAAGCGTAAATACATTCCCAAGCTGGCGAGCGGCGAGTTCATCGGCGCCTGGGGGTTGACGGAACCGGGCTCGGGCTCCGATGCCGGCAGCGCGCGCACCACCGCGGTGCGCAAGGGCGATAGCTACGTCCTGAATGGGACCAAGACCTTTATCACCAACGGACATTATGCGGACGTGATGGTGGTGATCGCCGTGACGGACAAGACGGCGGGCACGCATGGGCTTTCCGCTTTCCTGGTCGAAAAAGGGACCAAGGGATTTCGCGCCGGGAAAAAAGAAAACAAGCTGGGACTGCGAGCCAGCGATACCG
>CAYTQA010000278.1:0-4560 GCA_964439495.1 uncultured Terriglobales bacterium
CGTTATAGTCGCGCAGAATTTGAAGCACAGGGTCACTGATCCAGCTCAATTCACGAAATTCAAAGGTATAACGATGGTAGCGGGGAAGCGCGTTAAGGAACTCCATCAGCCGTTCGGTGTTCACGCGCCATGAGGGTGGGAGCTGAAAGAGAATGGGGCCAAGCTTCTTTCCCAGGGCCTCCGCGCGGGGTAAAAACTTGTCTAATGCGTTCTGGGGATCTTTGAGTTTTTTGTTGTGAGTAATGAAGCGGCTGGCCTTGACGGCAAAGAGGAACTTGTTCGGAGTGGCCTCGCGCCAGGCATGCATGGTCTCAAATTTGGGCAGCATGTAAAAGCTATTGTTGATTTCCACCGTATCAAACTGCTCGTAGTAATAGGCAAGCATCTTCGATGCCGGCAGTTTTTCCGGATAAAAATTTCCCAGCCAGTGCTTGTAATGCCATCCGGAGGTCCCGATGCGGATCTCAGCAGCCATGCGCGAAGTCTCCTGAGATTAGGACGCAAACGCCGGGACGCCTGCTGCCTGTGCAACTTTATCTTTATGGGCGGGCACGCAGATATTGATCGGGCCAACTGATTTCATGGTGAAGCTCATGCGCGGCCAATAACGGCCAGTACGGATTCCGCAGCAGCTCGCGCGCCAGCAGCACCGCATCTGCCTGTCCGGTCCGGACGATCTGGTCAGCCTGGGCCGGCGCTGTGATCATCCCCACCGCTGCCGTAAGAATTCCAGCGTCTTTGCGAATCGCCTCAGCAAACGGGACTTGATATCCGGGACCGACAGGAATTTTTACCTGGGGCAGGAGCCCGCCGGAAGAACAATCAATTAAATCCACGCCGAGAGGTTTCAGGATCTTGGACAATTCTATGGATTGCGGCAAATCCCATCCACCTTCCGCATAATCGGTGGCGGAGATTCGTACAAATAAAGGAAACTCTTCCGGCCAGAATTTCCTGACCGCCTGCACGACCTCGCACAGCATACGGATGCGGTTTTCAAAAGCGCTGCCGTACTGGTCGGTGCGGTGGTTACTTAACGGGGAGAGAAAGCTGTGCAGCAGATAGCCATGCGCCGCATGGATCTCAACCACCTTCGCTCCGGCCACATACGCCCGGCGAGTTGCCCCGGCAAATGCGTGCACAATGGAGCCGATGGACTTTTGGTCCAGGGCCACCGGTGTCTGGTGGCCATCGTTGAAGGGAATTGCGCTGGGGGCGAAAATCGGGGTCCAGCCGCCCTGGGATTCGTCGACTGGGCCACTTCCCAACCATGGAGCAGCGGTGCTGGCCTTGCGTCCGGCGTGGGCCAGTTGAATTCCGGGGACGGCGCCTTGCTGCGCGACAAAGCGGAATATCCGGGACAACTCCTCGATGTGGCCGTCTGTCCAGATTCCCATGTCTCCGGGGCTGATTCTTCCATCCGGAGTCACAGCAGTGGCCTCCACCATTACTAACGCCGCGCCGCCCACGGCACGGCTGCCCAGATGGACAAAGTGCCAGTCCGTCGCATGTCCATTCACGCTGGAATATTGACACATGGGTGAAACAAAGACGCGATTGCGGAAGGTAATCCCGCGAATGGGAAGAGCTTCAAATAAATGAGGCATGTTTTTAAATAGATGAAGATGAGAGAGCTGTGGATCGCAAAGAATATGCGACCCACATTTTTCTTTATGCGTGCTGCACGGCCTGGGTCAATTGCATAAGCGATGATTTTGCGTCCCCATAGAGCATCCCGGTCACGGATTTGAAAAACAGAGGGTTTTCCAGCCCGGAGAAGCCTTTGCCCTTGCCTCTCTTCAGCACGATCACGGATTTGGCGCGATCGACCTCCAGGATCGGCATCCCGGCAATGGGGCTCTTGGGATTGTCGCGGGCATCGGGATTGACCACATCATTCGCGCCGATAACGACGGCAACATCGGTGCGGGGAAATTCGGGATTGATCTGCTCCATCTCATAGAGCGAGGAATAGGGGACATTGGCTTCCGCAAGCAGGACGTTCATGTGCCCAGGCATGCGTCCGGCAACGGGATGAATGGCAAATTTCACGGCTACCCCGCGCGATTCGAGCAGGTCAGCGAGTTCACGGACCGCATGTTGCGCCTGGGCGGTGGCCATTCCATATCCGGGCACGAAGACGACCTGATTGGCGTATGCAAGCTGCACGGCGGCATCTTCGGCGCTGATCTCGCGCATCTCTCCGCTGGCTGGACCTACGGAGCTGCTCTCCGCACCAAAGGCCCCGAAGAGCACATTGCTCATTGAGCGGTTCATGGCGCGGCACATGAGGATGGAAAGAATAAAGCCGGAAAAACCGTCCAAAGTACCGGCGATGATCAGCACATTATTACCGAGCACGAAGCCGGTGGCGGCAGCTGCGAGGCCGGCGTAGGAATTCAGCAGCGACATGACTACCGGCATGTCGGCGGCGCCGATCGGTATGACCAGGAGAATACCGAAGACAAAGGAGAGCGCCACCATCAGGTAAAACGCAAAAGCGGAGGAAGGCTCGCGCAGCAGATAGACAAAGCTGCCAAGAATCACGGAGATCAGCGCGAAATTGAAGATCTGCTGTCCCTTGAACTGGATCGGTGTTCCCCGCACAATGCCCTGCAGCTTGCCGAAGGCAATCAAACTGCCGGTGGTGGTGAGGGAGCCCAGCAGGATTTCAAGACCGAGTGCGCCGAGCTTGATGCGTCCAAGGTCCGCGCCATAGATCGAATACTCCGAGATGCCGACCAGCGCCGCCGCCAGCGCTCCAAATGCGTGAGAGAGCGCGGTCCGCTGGGGCATGGCCGTCATAGGCATCCAGATGGACATGGCTGCGCCAATCAGGCCGCCGATGATCAGGCCGCCGATGATCCATTCATAGCTGACGATCTGGCGATTGAGCAGCGTGCCGATGATGGCCATCAGCATTCCGGCCTCGGCGTAGAACATGCCGCGCCGCGCGGAATCGGGATGGCTCATGGCCTTCAATCCGATAATGAAGAGAATGGAGGCGAGAAGGTAAGTGAACTCGATGAAGTAGTTCGTTATCACGGTTATGCCTTTTTCTCCGGTTTCACGGCCATGGCTTCACGCTTGCGAAACATCTTGAGCATGCGGTCGGTGATCATGAATCCGCCCACCACGTTGATGGTGGAGGCTATCACCGCGGCCAGTCCGAGCATGGTGCTGGTACGGGTGAGATGGGCGCCGGCGGTGACGATGGAGCCCACCAGCGAGATGCCGCTGATGGCATTGGTCGCCGACATCAACGGTGTGTGCAGCAGGGGCGGCACGCGTGAGATCACCTGATAACCAAGAAAGGCCGCGAGTACAAAAACATAGAGTGACGCGATCAAGACCGCCGGATTGATGCTTTCGGTTCCATGCATAAACTGCGTCTCCTGTCGTAGCTGCTTATGAGTTTGACAAAGCCGCGGCAACACGCGGGTGGATATCGGTCCCGGAAAATGCAATGCCGGAGCCTTTGAGGATTTCGTCGTCGCGATTGATCTTCAACTCGCCATTCGAGATCAGGAGCGCGAGAAAACTGCTCACGTTCCGCGAATAAAGCTGGCTGGCGTGGATGGGCACGGTTGCCGGCAGATTGAGCGGCGACAGGATGGTCACCCCATTGCAGGTGGCAGTCTGTCCCGGCTGCGTAAGCGCGCAGTTTCCGCCCGACGCTCCGGCGAGGTCCACGATCACCGATCCGCTCTTCATGCCCTGAACGGCCTCCTCCGTCACCAGCAGCGGAGCTTTGCGTCCGGGCACCTGGGCGGTGGTCACAATGATGTCTGCGGTCTTTGCGTGCTGCGCGATCAGATCGCGTCCGCGCTTCATCGCCTCCTCGCTTAATTCCCGAGCGTATCCGCCAGCGTCTTCGGTCTGAATGCCGCCCAGATCGACTTCGAGAAACTTCGCTCCCAGGGAGCGCACCTGCTCTCCGGCGGCGGCGCGAATATCGTACCCTTCCACGACCGCTCCCAAACGACGCGCGGTCGCGATGGCCTGCAACCCGGCAACTCCAGCTCCGAGGACCAGCGCTCGGGCGGGTGGGACCGTTCCGGCTGCCGTGGTCAGCATGGGAAACATGCGCGGCAGTTGGTTGGCTGCAAGCAGCACGGCCTTGTAACCGGCGATGGTGGCCATCGAGGAGAGCGCATCCATCGCCTGCGCTCGAGTGATGCGGGGCACCAGTTCCATGGCAAATGCGGTGAGTCCCTGGGAGATGATCGGCTGCAACGCTGCCGGCTCGTCCAGGGGACGTAAGAATCCGATCACCACCGCGCCGCGATGCAAGCGGGAAAGAGCGGAAGCCGGCGGCCGGTTCACGGCAACCAGGATATCGGCGGATGCGAGCAGGGCGTCCGTGTCACTGCTTACAATGGCTCCGGCACTCTGGTAATCATGATCGGAAGCGCCGGCGTGGGTCCCGGCTCCGCTCTCGACCGCCACCTCAACTCTTTGCGCCAGGAGCTTCTTAATTGCATCGGGCAAAAGCGCTACACGTTTTTCTTCGGGCTCTTGCTCACGCAGGACCACAATTCGCATTGGTTCTCCCAATTA
>CAYTQA010000279.1:0-4492 GCA_964439495.1 uncultured Terriglobales bacterium
ACTGGGGCTGGAAACACCACGTCGAGACCGCAATCAAGGCGCATGCGCTCTATCGCCGCGATGTGGCTTACATGGTCAAGGACGGCGAAGTCATCATCGTCGATGAGTTTACCGGACGTCTCATGCCCGGACGGCGCTGGTCCGATGGTTTGCACCAGGCGGTGGAGGCCAAGGAAAACGTAAAGATCGAGCGCGAAAACCAGACGCTTGCCACCATCAGTTTCCAGAATTATTTCCGCATGTACAACAAGCTTGCCGGCATGACCGGCACCGCCGAGACCGAAGCGGCGGAGTTTGAGAAGATTTACAAGCTTGAGATTGTGGTCATCCCCACCAACCGCCCGATGCGGCGCGTGGAAAATCCCGATGTGGTCTACCGCAAGGAAAAAGAGAAATACTTCGCGGTGGCGGATGAAATCCAGAAGATGAATGCCACCGGGCAACCGGTGCTGGTGGGTACTACCTCCATCGAAAAATCCGAAGTCCTCTCCGACCTGCTCAAGCGCAAGGCGGTGAAGCATGTTGTGCTCAATGCCAAGTACCATGAGCGCGAAGCCGAGATCGTGGCCCAGGCCGGACGCCTGGGGGCGGTCACCATCGCAACCAATATGGCCGGACGCGGTACTGACATCCTCCTGGGCGGCAATGCCGAGTTCATGGCCAAGCAGGAGTGCCTGAAGAGTGGAGTGGCGCGCTCGGTGCAGGCGGCGGCTGGAGAAATCTCGCCCAATGCGGCCAGCGCCAACCTTACCCGCTGGTACTACCAGGGGAATGAATACGAGATGGATGCCGCGCAATGGCAGGAGGCGCTGGCGAAATATGAGGCGCACATTTTAAGCGAACGGCAGAAGGTGGTTGACGTCGGAGGGTTGCATATTCTGGGCACCGAGCGCCACGAATCCCGCCGCATTGATAATCAGCTTCGCGGGCGCTCCGGACGCCAAGGCGATCCCGGCTCCTCGCGCTTCTATCTCTCTCTAGAAGACGACCTGATGCGCATCTTCGCCAAAGAGTGGGTCTCGAACCTGCTGGAGCGGCTGGGGATGGAAGAGGGCGTCCCCATCGAGTCGCGCCTGATTTCGCGCCGCATCGAAGCCGCGCAAAAAGCGGTGGAGGCGCAGAACTTCGAGTCCCGCAAGCACCTGCTTGAATACGACGATGTCATGAACAAGCAGCGCGAGGCCGTGTATGGCCTGCGCCGGCAATTGCTTCAGAACGTGGACCAGAAGGAACTCATCCTGGAAGAGTATGTCGCCGGCATCATGGCCGATCTGCTCGACCAGTATGCGCCCAAGGACGCGCATCCCGACCAGTGGGACATTGCGAGCTTTAAAAACCAGATCTTCACAAAGTTTGGCGTGGACCTCGCCGCGGAGAAGATCGACCCTGAAAAGCTGAACCGGCAGGAGTTGGGCGACGCGGTATTTGAAAAGCTGAAAGAGCGGTATGAATCCAAGGAGCGCCTGATCGGCGCGGAGACGCTGCGCTATCACGAACGCATGATCATGCTGAGCGTGCTCGATGGGCAGTGGAAGGAACATCTGCTCAACATGGACCACCTCAAGGAGGGAATCGGCTTGCGCGGCTACGGCCAGCACGATCCTCTGGTCGAATACAAGCGCGAATCCTTCGACATGTTTGAGGCCATGATGCAGCGCTTCCAGGAAGATACCATCCGGCACCTCTACTTCATGCAGGTAGTGGGCCCGAATGGAGAAATCCTCAGCGGCAGCGGCCCGACCTCCGGCAGGGCGGAAGAGCCTGCGCGGAGTGCGGAAGCCCCGGCCCAGGCTGCCCCTCAATCCGGCCCGAATGGCCACGGAGCGCGGCAGCAGCGCAACGTTACCACCTCAGTGGACCAGATGGAGCGCGAGTTTCAACGCAAAAAGCAGCGGGAGCTGGAACAGGCCCGCATGGCCGGAGCGGGTGAGGCCCAGGTACAGCAGCGCCGTACCGGAGATAAGGTTGGCCGCAACGACCCCTGCCCCTGCGGCTCGGGCAAGAAGTATAAGAAATGCTGCGGGGCGTAAGGTAAACAGAGAGCGGCCCTCGCGCCAGTCGCCACCCTGTATCCTTCCTTAATAATAAGGCCGATGCCGCTATCTGTAAGCAATACAGCCAGTTAGTCCAAGGTCGTCCAAAATCACTCTATTCTCTATTAATCCCGGAGTAACCAAGCCTCTGGACGACAGGTCATCGGGATGGGTTACTCCTGTCCTCATGGAAGGCGGCGGAGTGCTGGCCAAGTCAAGGGGCTTCCAGCAAGATGAGAATGTACTAATTGGAATTCATTAATCTGAATGGAGCCCAGCATGCAATCTGTAGCAAACCAAAGAGCGGTAAAAAATACATCCACGTCAGGCCTGCCCTCGGCGTTCATGGGTGGTCTTTATAAGAAGCAGCGCATTTCTCTTGCAGTGGCGGTCCGTGTATTCATCAATCAGCTCGCGGCCCCGCTTTCGGCATGCACTTATGAGGTCTCCAAGCGGCAGATCCGGCTCATGAGGATGCAGGGAATTACCTCCGTGGGCCAGGAGATATGGATCCAACGGCAAACCCGGAAGGCGAAATACCGCGTCATCTGGATTGGGGAGCCCGGCTCGTTGAAAGAAAACCAGTTCGGCGCCGAATGCATGGAAGTGGACAACATAATCTGGGAAGATGAGATCAAGAGGCAACTGGCATAGGCGCCTTTTGCAAAGCACTCAAATGCCGCTGGCCGCAGACGGACAACCCGTTCGCCCCAGCGGCAGCAGCGCATAATTACTTATCGCTTTTACTGATGTGGGCCCTTAGCCGGCGCCGCGGCTTTCCGGCTGAACGCCGTTTTCAGCCCCGGATCGTACATCGCGCCGTATCGCAGGTACTGGCGCACGGCATCGCGCGGATATGAAATTTGCACGTCGCTCGCCGCGCCATTGGCGCTGGTCGTGGCCTCGATCTCAGGGTTGATACCGGCCCAGTACGTCGGCAGGTCCAGCTTCTTATAACGGGCAATCACCTGGTCGCGCACCGCCGGATCGAAGTGCGTGCCGTACTTATCGACGAGCGCCTTGATGGCATCGTAGTCGCCTTCCGCCTTGATGCGCATCAGCTCCTTCAGCAGCATGCCGACACCCTCCCGCATTTTGGCGAAGTCCTTAATCACCATGTAGTACTTGCCATCGCGCTCCACGCGCTCGATTGCGCCGGTCTTGTCCATGATGTAGTTCACGATCAGTTGCCGGTCGCGCTCGTGGTCTTCTTCGATGGTGTCTCCACGGGGAATGCGCCGCAACTGCAGCAGTGCGACCCGCGCGGCGGAATAGTACATCGCCTTGGCTACCTCCGGGCTGGAGATCAACCCCAACTCCTGCAGCTTGGGATCGAAGGCGTTCCACAAGGCCATCAGGTCGGCGCGTCCTTCCTCCAGTGTGGAGTAGTATTCCTTCAAATAATAGGCAGGCTCCCGTGTCAGCCTGGGATTCAGTTTGCCGGAGCCATGACCGATCACCTCATGCAGCCCGGTCATCAGCGTCGCGGCCTCTTCTCCATACTTCTTCTCCAAGGCGATTTCCTCCGGTGAGGCGGCAAATTCTTCCAGAGAGGCGAAGCCCGAGGCCTGAAACAGCGCGCGGCTGCTTCCGGTAAACAGAAAACTCTTCGACCCATACTTCTCATGGATCTCGTTCTCGTTGGGCAGATTGTCTCCGACCGTGGTTACATGGAAGTCCCCGGTTTCGATAATGGTTTCCACCGCCTTGGCGACCGGCGGGTGCACTCCCTGCTTCCTGTATTGCGGGTCGAATGGAGCGTGGTCTTCAAAATACTGGGCATTGTCGGCGATCTTGCGCATCAGGGCATTCACCCGCTCGTCGGTCACGGTGACAAAGCTTTGCGAGCTGCCTTTCGCGCCGCGCGCGTCGCGGTAGACTTCGATGAACCCATTGGCGAAATCGACAGTGGCATTGTCCTGCACCCAATCGATGCCAAAGGCGATCCAGTCTTTGGGGTCGCCGGTCTGGTAATAACGGACCAGGTCGCGAATCACATTTGCCTGCCGCGGCTCGGCCACCCTGGCCCCATTTTCCAGATACCGATTGGCGCGCTGCAAAAACGTTCCATAAAGACCGGGCTTGATTCGCCCGTCCGGCGTTCCCGCGCGATAGACCTCTTCCACCAGTTTGCCGTTCCCCAGGTTTGCCAACCGCGAATTCAACGGATACAGCTCATGAAAATCCTTGATGTCGGCAAGGCTGAGCTCCGAATAAAAGGTGTTGGAGCTTGACTGCAGGATGTCCTTGCCGCCCTGCGGGCTCTTGGCGGTGATCATGGGCTCGAACTGGGGATCGAAGAATGCAGGACGAAGCTCGGCCAGCTCCTTCTCCAACTCCTGCCGGTTATGGATGGCGGGCAGCGTGGCGTAGGCATCCTTCATCGCGCCCTGCTTCAGCGCATTTTGCGCGGCGGACTGGAGTTCGTCAAAGGTGAATGTGGGAAGAAATTTCTGTGA